>JBOHCP010000337.1:0-6095 GCA_050698875.1 Streptosporangiaceae bacterium
CACCTCGCCGGCAGTGCCCAGGTATTCCTGCGACACGATCCGTGGCTTGCCGTTCACCCGCGCCGACTCGACCAGGTAATAGTACGTCGCGTTGCCGCGCTTCTTGCCGACGATCGATGCCATATATGGGTAATACACATTCGCGCACGCCGGGACAAGTACCGACACGCTGTTTTCGCAGTACAGGACAGCTTTTGGCAGCAGCCCGGCCCTACAAGATCAACTTATCCGGGAAACTCGGGCTAGGCGCGCGTCCCGTTGAGGAACACCGCGGTGACGGCCGCAGCGGCCTCCACGACGCCCGCACGCCCGCCGGAGGTTATCTCGAGCGCCGCCTTGACGAGTCCGCTGAACAGGTCGATGACCAGCTCGGGGTCGAGGTCGGCGCGCAGCGAGCCGTCGGCGATGCCCCGGCGGAAGAGCTCACGCACCGGCTCGGCCAAGAGGGCGTCGACATTCGGGTGGTCGTCGGTCCGCTTGTAGCCCCCGCTCGACAGCGCGACGTACTTGCTGCCGATTGCGACAAATCCGCGGACGAGGCGCGCGATGGCCTGCTCGACGGGAATGCCCCCAAGATCCGCGTCGGCGATGCGCGCCGCGAGCTCCCTCGATGCTGGTCGTGGCCATTGCGTGCAGCAAGGCCTCGCGATTAGGGAAGTAACGGTAGAGCGTTGCGGCTGACCCCGGCGAGATGCAGATCTGGACGGACAAAGAGGCACACGACACCTGGACCCGTTCGGATACCTCCGTGTCAGCCACCGAGCGCGTTATTACTCTGGTGGCCGGACCGCTAGAAGGATCATACGGCCAGGTGGTTTACCTGCCCGATTGCGGCACCGCATAGCCGGGCGAATGCTCATCTAAACCCGTTCCCTACAACGGCCGGACAAATCGTTCCGGCTCGTCCCACGACGATGTCGTATGCGCCACCCGCACGACATCAGGCCGTGAGATTACGTCATGCAGCGTGAGGCCCTACAAAGGCGCCGGTCAGATCGGCGCCATGTCCACGAAGCGGCTGTAATGTCCCTGGAACGCCACCGTCACCGTCGCGGTCGGTCCGTTACGATGCTTGGCCACGATCAGGTCGGCCTCTCCGGCCCGTGGTGACTCCCGCTCGTATGCGTCCTCGCGGTGCAAGAGGATAACGAGGTCCGAGTCCTGCTCGATCGACCCGCTCTCGCGAAGATCCGCTAGCAGTGGGCGCTTGTCCGTTCTGAGCTCCGGGCCTCGGTTGAGCTGCGCGAGCGCCACGACCGGTACGTTGAGCTCCTTGGCGAGGAGCTTCAGCGACCGGGATAGCTCTGAGACTTCCTGCTGCCGGTTCTCCACCCGCCGGGGGGAGCTCATCAGCTGCAGGTAGTCGACGATCACCAGCCTCAGCTCGTTGCGCTGCTTGAGCCGACGACATTTGGATCTGATTTCCATCATCGACATGTTCGGTGAGTCGTCGATGAACAGCGGCGCGTCCACAACCTCGCTCATCCGGCGCGCGAGCCTGGTCCAGTCGTCCTCCCCGAGCTGGCCAGTGCGCATCGCGTGCAGCGGCACCCGCGCCTCGGCAGAGAGCAGCCGCATCGTGATCTCGTTCCGGCTCATCTCCAGGCTGAACAACACGGTCGTCAGCCCGGTCTTCACCGAGGCAGCCCTGGCAATGTCGAGAGCGAGCGCCGAGTTGTGCGTCGGAATCATCGACCGGCTCGCCAGGTACAGGCTGTCCGCCGCGTCCACCTGCACGCACCGGACCGGCACGCTCGGCACTTTCCTCACGGCGACGATCGTCCGCTGCCGCGTTCCCGGCGTGCGCGTGGCCGACCTGCGCCGCTGGTGCGCGAGTCGCTTGCGCGTCAGCCGGAACACGTCGTCCGTCGTGGTGAAGGTGAGACAGCAGGCGGCCGATGCCGCGGCGGCGCTGCCCCACACGCACCGCTGCCACATCCCGCATCGGTAGCCGAGACTGATGATCAGCTCTCGCACGTCAGCCGTTAGCCGGCTGGAAGCGCACGTGAACTCGACGCTACCGGTCGCGCCGACGCCGCCGGCTATATCCAGCAGGCCCGCCAGCAAGGCCCTTCGCTGGGCACGAGAAGCCCGCAGGTACTCGATCGGGATGACGTCGCGGCCGAGCAGATCCCCGTGCCCGGGCGTGGCGCTGCCGGCGCTGTACAGGCCAAGGCACTGACCCAAGACATAAGGCGGGATGGGCAGCGCGGCGGGTGGCAGATCGAGGCACTCGGCGACTGGCACGGCATGGTTGTGCCCTGTCCCGTCACCGCGGAACAGCGTCGCCGCGATCTCACGCGTGGTACGGACCGACGTCGCTGTCCGGCTGGCCCAGGGCAGCACCGGGGCTAGCGTGCCAGCACCGGTCGCCGCGCGCGCAAGTCGACGGTCTGCACTGGACGTCGTGGCCCACTGGTGCTCGGCGTCGGCGACGATGTGCGTCTGGTCGTCGAAGACCACTTCGTAGCAGGGCCGGCCAGGCAGCACCTCGGTGGCGGCGGTCACGGTGACCGGCCGGCCGTCGGCACCGAGAAGCTGATCACCGACGCGTACCGCACCCATGGTCGTCCAGCCGGTCGGCGTCGGCAGCGGCGTGTCGAGCGCGAGCGCCTTGCCCATAGCCGGGCGAGCGGCGATGACGATCATCTGACCTGGGTGCAGCCCGTTGGTCAGCGCGTCCAGGTCGGCGAATCCCGTCGGCACGCCCGACAGTGATCCGCCCCGGCTGCCGATGGCCTCGATCTCGTCGAGCGCTCCCGGCATGATCTCCGCCAGCGGCAGGTAGTCCTCGCTGATCCGCCGGTCGGTGACGCCGTAGATCTCCGCTTCGGCGCGGTCGACGAGCTCGTCCGCGTCGCCGTCGCCGGCGTAGCCGAGCTGCGCGATCCGCGTGCCGACTTCCACCAGGCGGCGCAGGATGGCGCGCTCGCGCACGATCCGTGCATAGTAGCCGGCGTTCGCCGCGGTTGGCACGGAGGCGATCAGCGTGTGCAGATATGGCGCGCCGCCCACCCGGCCGATGTCCCCGCGCCTGGTCAGCTCTGCCGCGACGGTCACCGCATCGGCCGGCTCGCCGCGGCCGTAGAGGTCCATGATGACCTCGTGCACGATCTGGTGTGCGGGCCGATAGTAGTCACGGGACTTGATGGCGTCGAGCACGTCGGAGATCGCGTCCTTCGACAGCATCATGCCGCCCAGCACGCACTGCTCGGCGGCGAGGTCGTGCGGCGGCGTCCGCCCGAACTCCTCACCGCGAGGCACGATCTCCGCGACGCTCACTGCGCCCCCTCCCCGGGACCGTCTGCCAGTGCCAGCCAGCCATAGAAGCGCCGTAACAGCCGCCAATCCGGCAACGTCCTATCGCCTCCACGGCCTGTTCTATCGAACGGCTCGGACAGTCTCCAGCGTGTCGCCGGAACCGTCGAATTGTGCTGTGCACAGCCTTGTGGACAGGCTGTGCAGACACGCCGCAGCGGCTGTGCGCTGCCTGCGGACAGGATTGTGGAAACGCCTCTGGATAAGCTCTAGCGAGGCCTCCTACCTGGCCAAACGTTCTGCCCAGGCTGTGCACAAAAATTCTCAGGCCCGCCAAGAAGAGCCCTTACGACGACGAGTTATCCACATTCAGATTTAACGTTGAACGTAATCCCGTACTTCTGCAATCGGCCGGCCCGGCCCGCTGGCAGAACTGCCAATTTCGCATGCGCGCCCACCGTCGAGCGACTATGCTTCGAGCATGTGTTCGAGTGCGTCGGCTGCCGCCCGCGCCAGCGGCCCGCCGGCCGACCTGGCGGAGCAGCTTGCGGCCGCGATCGAGGAGTGCGCGGCGGCGGTTCGCAGCCAGGACGGGGCCGCCACCGGCGAGTTGGCCGAGCGGCTGGCTGCGGCGTGGGCGATGCTCACCCGCGCCGATCCCGAGGTAGCCGCGCGGATGGCCACGTACTCAGAGACCTACGCAGAGACATAGGCCAGGGTCGGGGCCGCACCGGGTACCCACGGGCTTGAACCCGCGCCGCTCGGCCGCGCGAGCCGAACGGCCGTACCCGGTGAGACCCCGTTCCCGCCATGAAGATCCGGGGTCAGGCGGTCAGCGCTTAACCTGCCGCGACCTCGATCTCGAGCGTGGCGCTCACCTCTGGGTGCAGCCGGACCGAGACCCGGTGTGAGCCGATCGTCTTGATCGGGTTCGTGACCTCGATCTTGCGCCGGTCAAGCTCGGGCCCGCCAGCCCGCTTGACAGCGGCGGCGATGTCGGCGGTGGACACCGAGCCGAACAGCCGGCCGCCCTGGCCGGCCCTGGTCTGCAGCCGCACCCTGAGGCCGGACAGGCCGCTCGCCGCTGCCCTGGCGTCGTCGAGACTGCGGATCTCGCGGGCCGCCCTGGCGCGCTTGATCATCTCGATCTGCTGCTCCGAGCCGCGGGTCCATCGCATCGCCAGGCTTCGCGGCACCAGGTAGTTACGGCCGTACCCGGCCTTGACCTCGACTACGTCACCCGGCGCTCCGAGGCCGGTGACCTCCTGGGTCATGATGAGCTTCATCGGCTTGCCGCTCATGGCTTCCGGTCCTCCCTCGGCCTAGCGGGCCGTGCTCGTGTACGGCAGCAGCGCCATCTCGCGGGCGTTCTTGATCGCTGTGGCGACGTCGCGCTGGTGCTGCGTGCAGTTGCCGGAGACGCGGCGGGCCCTGATCTTGCCGCGGTCGGAGATGAACTTCCGCAGCAGCCCGGTGTCCTTGTAGTCCACCCTGGTCACCTTCTCCTGACAGAAAAGGCAGACCTTCTTCTTCGGCTTGCGGATCGGTGGCTTGGCCATCGTGGTGCTCCTTCGCAGTCCCGGCCTACCGGCCGGGATGGTTGGCAGAGCCCCGCCTGCAGCGGGGATGGTCGGTTATCTGATGTGCGTGAACTATGCGTGGCCGACCCGGGGGGCGGCCGTGCTGGTTAGAAAGGGGGCTCGTCGGAGAATCCGCTGTCGCCCGGTTCGGCGGCCCACGGGTCATCGCTGGCGCGCGCTCCGGCGTTGGCACCATACCCGCCCTGACCGCTTGACCCGGACGAGCCGCCGCTGAAGCCGGCCGTCGTCCGGCTCGACTTGTTCACCTTGGCAGCGGCGCTCCGGAGTGACGGGCCTACCTCGTCGGCCTCGATCTCGTAGACGGTCCGCTTCTCGCCTTCCCTGGTCTCATACGAGCGCTGCTTGAGCCGCCCGACGACGATCACGCGCATGCCGCGCTGCAGGCTCTCCGCCACATTCTCGGCAGCCTGGCGCCACACGTTGCAGGACAGGAACAGCGACTCGCCGTCCTTCCACTCGTTCGTGGTCCGGTCCATGTACCGGGGCGTCGAGGCCAGGCGGAAGCTGGCGACCGCCTGGCCGGTCGGGGTGTAACGAAGCTCCGGATCATTGACAAGGTTGCCGATGATCGTGATGGTGGTATCGCCTGCTGCCATCGGGGTACTCCCGCTCGATCGGTTGGGTCTGGAGTCGAGCTCGTGCTGGCGGGCTTGGTCTCCGCGGTGGTGACCGGGTGCGTCAGTGCAGGTCGGGTCGCACGACCTTGGTGCGCAGCACCGCCTCGTTCAGGTTCAGCTGGCGGTCGAGTTCCTTTACTGTGTCCGGCTCGGCGTTCAGATCGACGACGGTGTAGATGCCCTCGGACTTGTGGTCGATCTCGTAAGCCAGCCGGCGCCGGCCCCACACGTCGACCTTGTCCACCGTCCCGCCCGCTGACGTTACGACCTTGAGGAACTGCTCCAGGGACGGCTGCACCGTCCGCTCTTCGAGGGACGCATCCAGGATGATCATCATCTCGTATTGGCGCATAGCCGAAACCTGCCTCCTTCGGACTCTGGCGGTCACGGTATCTCCGTGACAGGAGGAGCCGCGCGCCGGTCCAGCGGCCCGCATGCGGCTGCGCCAGCTTACCAGCCCGGTCCGACAGCTGAGTGGTCTCCGGTTCGCCGGGGGTGCACGACAGCTTTGTTGGAGATGATCTTGCCCGAGCCTGGTGACCTTCGGGTCTGAGTCGCGGTGTCTGTCAGATGGCTGCCCGAAGCCCGGCGAAGCGGCTAGTGGCAGCTGGCCAGAGCT
>JBOHCP010000338.1:0-6089 GCA_050698875.1 Streptosporangiaceae bacterium
AGACCGGGCAGGCCCCGGCCGAGCGGTTCGAGAAGGGCGGGCCGCACCGCCAGGCCGGGCCGGACCTGCTGCGCGAGGCATTCCGCTGGTCGGTGACCCGCAAGGTGACCCGCACCGCGACCGTGCCGCTGGAGGGCAACTCCTATGCCGTGGACCCGGCGCTGACCGGGCGGCGGGTGGAGCTTCGCTACGACCCTGAAGACCTGACCAGGATCGATGTCTGGCTGGACGGCAAGCCCGCCGGCCAGGCCGTGCCGTTCGCCGTCCGCCGGCACGTCCACCGGGCCGTGCCCCAGGCCGCCCCGCCCCCGCCGGCCGCGACCGGGATCGACTACCTCGGCCTGGTCGCCGCCGCCCACGAGGAAGCCGCCGGCACCGGCGCCACGATCGACTTCGCGCGGCTGAGCAGGCTCGCCACCGGCGGCGACGGGCAGCCAGCCGGCAGCAGCCAGGACACCGAGGCGCGGCGGTGAGCCCGGCGCCGTGGGCCGCCCACTTCGGCCTGGCCCGCACCCCGTTCGGCAAGTCGATCCCGGCAAAGGACCTGTTCGGCCGGCCCGCGCACGCCGAGGCGATCGCCCGGATCAGCTTCTGCGTGGTGGAGCAGGCGCTGGGGGTGGTCACCGGGGACGTCGGCGCCGGGAAGACCGTGGCGCTGCGCGCCGCGGTCGCCGGCCTGGACCCCACCCGCCACCAGGTCATCTACATCGCCAACCCCGCCTTCGGCACCCGCGGGCTGTATGTCACCATCGTCCGGGCGCTCGGTGACCGGCCCCGCTACCTCAAGGCCGAGCTGATGGCCCAGGCCGGCGACCTGCTCGCCGCCGAGACCGCCGAGCGGCACAGAAGGGTCGTAGTGATCGTGGACGAGGCTCATCTCCTGCAGCCCGACCAGCTGGAGGAACTGCGGCTGCTGACCAACGCCGAGATGGACTCGGCGTCGCCGTTCGCCGCGATCCTGGCCGGGCAGCCGACCTTGAACCGGCAGCTGCGGCTGGGCATGTTCGCCGCCCTGGTTATCTCCAGCCTCAACTGAGGTGTCTTTAACGTCCACCACGAGAGTTCTGACGTGCCCGGATGAGGGTTCATCCGTGGTTATCTCCTGCCTTGTCCATGACGTAGTTCAAGGAGGAGACGATGCTCGTGCATCCGCTGGTGATCCCCGGCTCGGGGACACGATCGTGGACCGTCCTAGGGGACGACGACGTGCCCGTCGTCCCGGTCGACCGGTTCCTGGCCTATCTCACCGACATCGGCCGGTCGCCGAACACGGTGAAGGCGTACTCGCACGATCTCAAGGATTACTGGGAGTTCCTCGGCTTCGGTTTGCTGGACTGGCGCGAGGCCCGGCTGGAGGACATCGGGGAGTTCGTCGCCTGGCTGCAGCTTCCCCCGGCGGGCCGTTCCGGTGAGGTCGCGGTGCTGCCGTCCGCGGCGGCCGAGGTGGCGGCTTCGACGGTGAACCGCAAGCTTGCGGCCGTCAGCGCGTTCTATGCGCATCAGGCCCGCAACGGCGCCGGGGTCGGAGACCTGCTGGCCGCGTGGAGGGTCGGCGGGCGGGGCGGCTGGAAGCCGTTCCTGCACCACGTCAGCAAGGGGAAGCCGTATCGCGGCCGGACCATCTCGCTCAAGGTGCCGAAGAAGCTGCCGCGGGTCCTGACCGTCGACGAGATGCAGGCGATCCTGGATGCCTGCACGAGGCTGCGGGACCGCTTCTTCTTCGCCGTTCTTCACGAGACAGGCTGCCGGGCCGGCGAAGCACTCGGGCTCCGTCATGAGGACATCGCCGCCGCCGAGCAGGAGATCAGCATCGTGCCGCGGGAGAACGCGAACGGGGCGAGGGCCAAGTCCGGCGCCCGGACGGTCCCCGTCGGGCCGGATCTGATCCGGCTCTATGCCGACTACCTGCACGAGGAATACGGCGGAATCGACAGCGACCATGTCTTCGTCAACATCTGGGCGGAGCCGAAAGGGCACGCGTGGTCCTACCAGGCGGCCTATGACCTGGTCCTGCGGCTCCGGGCCAGGACCGGGATCGCGTTCGATCCCCACTGGTTCCGGCACTCCGCGGCGACCAGGTGGCTGCGCGACGGCATCCCGATCGAGGTCGTCTCCACTCTGCTAGGACATTCATCGGTATCTGTCACTTCGTCGGTCTACGGGCACCTCACGGTCGAGGACGCGCGGGCCGCGCTGGAGAAAGCCGGCTGGCTGACCGGCCGGGAAGTGACCTGTTGACCGGCGGGTGGATCACGCAGGCCGACCGGTCCCGCTGGCAGCGGCGGGCTGCCGCCGAGCTGGCCGCCATCTTGTCCGCGCACCCGGATCTCCCGCTGCTCGCGTGGACGGTCACCGCGTCCGCCGGGGGCCTGTCCGGCCAGGTGCTCGCCCCTGCCGCGGGCAGGCGCGGGCTGTTCGGGGAGTGGCTGCAGGCGCTGGGGCTGGGTGAGGCAGCCGAGGTCCCGTCGGCGGGCGGTACTGCTGTTTACCTGCACGCCCGCGGTGTCCGCGGCGGCGTCACGGTCAGCATCGCCGCAACCGTTTTCGACGGCGAGGGAGACATCTGGTGAGCGGCCCTGACGGCCAGGAAGCCCGCAGGCCGGCCGCATATCCCGGGCTGCTCGCCGCGCTGATGGCAGCGGTCCGGCCGGGGTTCCGCAGCGATGTCCTCGGGTTCGACCCGAGGGACCCGGTTTTCGGCGGGCCGCCGTGCCTGGTAGACGACTGCGAGCGGCCAGGTCGGCACCGGGGCCTGTGCCGGTGGCACTACCAGCAGTGGCTCGTCCGGAAACCGGACTTCGAAGAGTTCGTCGCCACGGCCGATCCCGAATGGCATCCGCGGTCCATGCCGTCGGCCTGCCAGGTTCCGGGATGCGAATACGCAGGGCAGGCGCTGAGCTTCTGCGAAGGGCACTACAAACGCTACCTGCGCGCTGGCCGGCCGGATATCAGCGCCTGGATCGCGGCCGGGCCACCCGTGACCCCGCCGGATCCCCTGGTCACCTGCCTGGTTCCCGCCTGCGGACTGTGGGCCCGGCCCGGTGCCGTGTTCTGCCATGCCCACGCGTCCGCCTGGTCGCTGCACGGCCGCCCGGACCCCGCCGGGTTCGCCGCCGGCTACGGCGACGAGGCGAAACTCGGCCGTGACCGGATCAGCCTGCGGGCACTGTCCCCGCAGCTGCGGCTGGAATGGCAGTACGCGTTCCAGGCCCGCAGCGACGCCGGGCGGCAGAAGGTCAACCCGGGCGAGGCCCAGCGGGCGGTCAACTTCACCGCCGGCACCGACGTTGCGTCCCTGCTGGACTGGGACGAGGACTGGTGGCGGCAGCACAAGCCGCCGCCCGGCCAGCCGGGCGTCACCGCAACCATGCCCCGGTCGCTGATCATCTATGCCCGCCGGCAGGTCGAGGACCTGGCCTTCGGCCGCGGCTGGGACGTGGAATACCTCCGCGACACCTGGCGGCTGCGCAACCTCGGCATCAGCGACCCGATCGCGCACGTCCGCTTCGGCGGCATCCCGCAGCCGTGGCTGAAGAACCTGGCCAAGCGCTGGTGCCGGTGGCGGCTGGCCACCGGGCTCAGCCCCGGCCTGCCCGCCCGCGGCGCCCGGGTCCTGGCCCACCTCGGAACCTGGCTGGCCGGCCAGGACGAGAACGCCGGCATCGAGGCGATCACCCGGCCGCTGCTGGAACGCTACCTCGCCGCCCTGCATGCCGAGTTCGGCGGCAGGAAACTGCAAAGAGAACACATCGAGAACCTCAACGGCTTCCTCACCGCGGTCCGCCAGCACGAATGGGATCCCGGCCTGCCCGCCAGCGCCATGATCTTCCCCGAGGACTACCCCAAGCGCGGGGAACGGCTTCCCCGGGCGCTCGCCGAGCACGTCATGGCCCAGATCGAAGACCCCGCCAACCTCGACCGGTGGGCCGATCCCGGCCGCCGCCTGATCACGCTCATCCTGATCCGGTGCGGGCTGCGCATCGGCGACGCCTGCACGCTGCCATCAGACTGCATCGTGGCCGACGGCGACGGGCAGCCCTACCTTCGCTACTACAACCACAAGATGAAACGCGAGGCCCTCGTCCCCCTCGATGACGAGCTCGCCGCCGGGATCGGGCGGCAGCGGCAGCGGAACGCCGCCCGCTGGCCCGGCGGGACCCCTGTCCTGTTCCCCCGGCCTACGAAGAACATCACCGGCATGGTGCCGGCGAACGGCGGCGCCTACCGCGGCGGGCTCCGCCGCTGGCTGGCACGCTGCGACATCCGCGGCCAGGACGGCTCCCTGATCAGGCTGACCCCGCACCAGTTCCGGCACTCGCTGGGGACAACCCTCATCAACCATGACGTACCCCAGCATGTCGTCCAGAAGATCCTCGACCATGAGACTCCCGAAATGACGGCCCATTACGCCCGGCTGACCGACACCACCGTCCGCCGGCACTGGGAAGCCGCCCGCAAGGTCAACGCCCGCGGCGAGACCGTCAGCCTCGACCCCGCCGGACCCCTCGCCGAGGCCGCCTGGGCGAAACAGCAGCTTTCGAGAGCCACCCAGGCGCTCCCGAACGGCTACTGCCAGCTGCCGGTAGTCAAGACCTGCCCGCATGCGAACAGTTGCTTGACTTGCCCGATGTTCCTGACTACCGCCGAGTTCCTTCCCCAGCATCATGCCCAGCGGCAGCAGACCCTGCAGATCATCACCGCCGCCGAGGCGAAAGGCCACGCCCGTCTCGCCGAGATGAACAAGCAGGTCGCCGCCAACCTGGACGGCATCATCGCCGCCCTCGAAGCCGACGGCGAGGGAAAGGAGGCAGCAGCCGGTGCGTCCTGACCCGCTTGCCGAAGCCGCTGCCCGGCGGCACGAGCTGACCCGGGCGAAAGCCGTCCAGGCCCTCCGCGAGCTCGACCGGGCCGGCACTCCCGTCACGTTCGCCGGCGTGGCGCAGGCGGCGGGGATCTCACGGTCGTGGCTCTATACCCAGCCCGACATCAGCGGCCAGATCCGCAGGCTCCGGCAACAGGCAAACGCCGCTGGCTCCGCCGGCACTGTCCCTGCAGCCCAGCGGGCCACCGATGCGTCACTACGGGCCAGGCTCGCCGCCGCCCTCGGCCGCAACAAGCAGCTCGCCGACGACAACGCCCGGCTCCGCCACCAACTCGCCCGGGCACTCGGCGACCAGAGGTCCGCCAGGACCCGATCAGGTAACGATCCAGAGGAATGAAACAGCCGTGATCAGGCCGCGAGCGTCCCGTCGGCGACACTGTCCACGACGGGACGCCGCAGGTCACAGACCTGGCTGACACGAAAGCTCAAGATAACCCTGGACCAGCGGATCGCGACCCGGTTCACCATCAAGGCGATGGACCTGGCCGAGTCAGCGGCCTACCTCAAGCATCACCTGGCCCTGGCCGGGCGCGAGGAGCCGCTGATCGCTGATGACGCGACCGCCCGGCTGCACCGCGTCTCCAACGGGCTGCCGCGGGCGCTCAACAACGCCGCCATCGCCGCGCTCATCGCCGCCGCCGCCGACGGCAAGGACCTCATCGACGACGCCTGCGCCAAGAAAGCAGTCGCCGAGCTCACCCGGGACTGACCATGACCAGTCCCAGCACCGCGCGGTCTCCCCGGCTCCGGGCCCTCCCCGCCCCCGGCCGGGCAGCAGCACCGGTACCCGTCATCAGCCCGGCTGTCGCCGCCCGGATCCGCCAGCTCGCCGCCCAGGCCGAGCACCGCCGCAACATCGCCGACTTCCACGCCCGCCACCTCGCCGACCAGCAGGCCCGTATCAACGCCCTGCTGCAAGAAGCGATCGCCACGCTCGCCGGCCTGCTCACCGCGCCGGCATCCGCGCCGCCTCCGGGCACCGGCCCGCGCGGCCGGGACAGACCCCACCGGGACTAGAAACGCCCGAACAGCGAGCCCCGCTGCCTGACCGACACAGAGCCAGGCAGCGGGGATCTCCCCTTTGCCAGCGTCCCGAGCCAACCGTCACCGCGGTCCTCCGCCGACACAGCCAGCCCCACCAACACCCGCCGTCGCGTGCACAAGCAAACCTGCCAACTCATGCACAAACAACGCGGCCGCTAACACG
>JBOHCP010000339.1:0-6076 GCA_050698875.1 Streptosporangiaceae bacterium
CCACCATCGACCACGCAATCGCCGGATACATCACCAGCGCACAACTTGCCACCGCAGCCTGAAACTCGTCACAAAATCACGAAACCCCAACACCAAGAAGAACTAGCCGGCCGGGCTGACGGGCAGCGTGACGCCGAACGTGGCCTGGCCTGGCCGGCTGGTCACGTCGGCGGTGCCGCCGTGCGCTGCCGCCGTGCGCGGCCGTTACCGCGTGCACGATCGCGAGGCCAAGGCCGCTGCTGCCGGCCGCACCGCGAGGTGCCCCCGCGCACGAACCACTCGAACACGTCCGGCTGCAGCTCGGCCGCGATGCCCGGGCCGGTGTCAGTCACGCTGATGACGGCGGCGGCGCGGCCGGTTGTGCCGTCCTGGTCGGCCGGACGGGCGGCGCCTGCTGGCCTGCCTGGCCTGCTGGGTCGGCGGGTGCCGGGCGGGTGGCGAGCGCGATGGTCACCGCCGGGCCGGCTGGGGTGTGCCGGGCCGCGTTGCTCAGCAGATTGGCCAGTACCTGGCGGCGGCGCTGCTCGTCACCGCGGACGGTCACCGGCCGCCCGGGCAGGTCGAGCTGCCAGCGGTGATCGGCTGCCGCCAGCCGGGCGTCGCTGGTGGCGTCGATGGGCCCGGTCAGGTCCACCGGCTCGCTGGCCAGCGGCCGCCCGGCGTCCAGCCGGGCGAGCAGCAGCCGCTCGTCGACGAGCTCGCTCATCCGGCTGGCTTCCGACTCCACTCGCTGCAGGGCGTGCGCGACGTCTTCGGGCAGCGCACCGGACCGGCGCCGGGCCAGCTCGGCGTAGCCGCGGATGGCGGCGAGGGGAGTGCGCAGCTCGTGGCTGGCATCGGCGGCGAAGGTGCGCAGCCGCGACTCACTCGCCTCTCGCCGGGCCAGCACGGCCTCCACGTGACCGAGCATCCGGTTGAACGCCGCGCCTACCTGCCCGACCTCGGTGGCCGGGTTCGCGTCCGGCACCCGCTCCGGCAGGCTGACCTGGCCGCTGCCAACCGGCAGTTGCGTCACGCGCCGCGGTGGCGGCCACCCGGCGCGGCGGGCGCAGCGAGAACCGCACCCAGGCGGTGCCGGTCACCCCGGTGATCACCGGCGCGGCCAGGAACACCGCCAGCTCGGCGATCGCCACCTGGCGCGGGGTGTGCGTGACGGAGTCGAGCGGCAGCCCGGTCACGACGATTCGGTCGTCGGTCTGAGCCTGAGTGGCCGTCATCGGGTAGGCGCCGTAGGAGGTCAGGTTCACCGTGACGAACCGTCCCACCGGCACCCTGGCGACTTCGGCTCCATCGGCGCCGGCGAGATGGCAGGGGCCGCTGCCGGCCAGGTACGGATCGCTGACCGTGCCGGGTTGCTGACCACCGCGCTGAACGCCGCCGTCATCTGCTGCTGTGCGCACTCGGACCGAGGTTCGCCCGGCGGCTGGCTTGCGCCCGGCGGTGCGCCGTCATCGTCGCCCTGCGGATGGGGACTGAAACAGCCGGAGTACCGCATGCTGGCGGTGGTCAGCTCGGGTGTCGAGCTGGTTGATCAGGACCGAGTGCAGGTGCGTGTAGGTCACCAGGCCCACCGTCGCGCAGGCCAGCGCCAGCAGCGCGAGCAGGCCCGCGATCAGCCGGGCGCGCAGCGTCAGGCCCCGCCTGCCACCGCCAGGCCCGGCCGGGAGGCCGCCGCGTCGCCATGATCAGCCCGGCGGCTTCAGCACGTAGCCGACCCCGCGTACCGTATGGATCAGCGGCTCCCGGCCAGCGTCGATCTTCTTGCGCAGGTAGCTGATGTAGGGCTCGACGACGTGCGGCTGGCCGCCGAAGTCGTAGTTCCACACCCGGTCCAGGATCTGCGCCTCGGACAGCACCCGGCGCGTATTGCGCAGCAGGAATCGCAGCAGCTCCAACTCGGTGGCGGTCAGCTCGATCAGCTCGCCGTCCCGGCGCACCTCGCGCGCGTCCTCGTCCATCGCCAGGCCGGCGACCGTGATGTCGGTGCCGCCGCTGGCGGGGGCCATGCCGGCCCGGCCCCAGCAGCCCGCGCAGCCGCGCGACGACCTCCTCCAGGCTGAACGGCTTGGTTACGTAGTCGTCAGCACCCGCGGTGATACCGTTCACCCGGTCCTGCACCGAGTCGCGCGCGGTCAGGAACAGGATGCAGACGTGCGGAAGGATCGCCCGGACCCGCCGTAGCATCTCCAGCCCGTCGAAGTCGGGCAGCATGATGTCAAGGACAATCGCGTCCGGCTGGAAGTCGCGGGCCGCGCGGACCGCCGAGCTGCCATCCGCAGCGGTCTGGATGTCCCGGCCTCCGTCCGCAGCACGCTGCCCGGCAGGTCGGCCAGACTGGGCTCATCGTCGACGACCAGGACCCGGACCGGACTGCCGTCGGCGCGGGCAGGCCGCCGGCCGACGCGGCTCCCTGACTGACATCATGGTCACAGCCTGCCCGGTTCCGCTCGGGCAGGCATCTGGCCGGGCCCGGAGTTACCTGTGAGCCGACGCTAACCGCGACCGGTGAGCTGGCTGAACGGCACATCCCTGTCGACCCGCACCTCGCCAGGCAGGCCGAGTACGCGCTCGGCGAGGATGTTCTTCTGGATCTCGTCGGTGCCGCCGGCGATGGACTGGCCGGGCACCGACATCAGCACCTCGGCGATCACGCCGCCGAGCGCCGAGTCGGGTCCGGTCAGCAGACCGGCCGCGCCCGCGATCATCGAGTGCACCCTGGCAGATTCCCTGGCGACGTTGCTCGCGGCCAGCTTGCCGATCGAGCCCTCGGCACCGGGCCGCGCGCCACGGGCGCGCGCCTGCCTGGCGCGCTCGGCGGTCCACACGCTGACCCGGTGCAGCGTCACCAGCCGGGCTATGGCCTGCCGGATCACCGGGTGGTCCGCGACGCCGGCCGCGCGGGCGTGCTCGAGGATCAGGTCGGGCCGCCCGGCCCGCTGCGGGTACCAGGAGTAGGTGGCGAAATGCCGGTCGGCTTCCGCCCTCGCCTCGGCCAGCGCCCGGCCGGGCGCCGCCACGTAGCCGGGGCGCTGCAGGGCGGCGAATCGCCGCTCATAGGAGAGCGTGGTGAGGGCCGCTGCCCAGCCATGGCCGACCGCGCCGATGACGTTCTCGCGCGGCACGCGCGCGTCGGTCAGGAACACCTCGTTGAACGAGGCGTGGAAATTCATCTGCCGCAACTGGCGGACCTCGACGCCGGGCTGCTGCATCGGCAGCGCGAAATAGGTGATGCCCTGGTGCTTGGGCACCGAGCTGTCGGTGCGGGCCAGCAGCATGCCCATGTCCGCGTGGTGAGCGCTGGTGTTCCACACCTTCTGGCCGTTGATCACCCAGCTGTCGCCGTCCAGCACGGCGGTGGTGGACAGTCCCGCGAGGTCCGAGCCGGCCCCCGGCTCGCTGAACAGCTGACACCACGTCTGCGCGCCGGTCAGGATCGGCGGCAGCAGCCGCTCGCGCAGCTCGTCCGGGCCGTGCGCCAGGATCGTGGGCGCCGCGAGCCAGCTGCCGCTGCCCACCGGCGCGCCGACCGCGCCCAGCCCGACGAGCTCGCCGGCTACCAGCTCGTCGGCCCAGCCGGGCAGGCCGCGGCCGTGCCAGCGCTGCTGCCAGCTCGGCACTGCCCAGCCCGCCTGCAGCAGCAGCTCGCGCCAGTTCCGCAGCGAGAGGTCCGGATCCCAGTGCTCACCGACCCAGGCGGCCAGCTCCGCCCGGATCAGGTCGGGAGTGACCTCGGCCGCCGCGGGCTCCGACTGCTGCGTCATCACCGCGCCCCTGGCGTTGTGCGGCCGCCGAGGAATCGGGCCACCTCGGCGTTGAAGACCTCGGGCTGAGACACGTTCGGCGCATGCCCGGCGGCGGCGATGACGACCTTGCGCGCGCCGGGGATCTTGGCGGCCATGTAGTCGGCGGCGCCCAGGAACGGCGTGTCCTCGGCGCCGACGACCACCAGCGTCGGTACGGCAATGCGCGGTAGCCCGTCGATTACGCGCGCGTCCCGCTGGGTCAGCGTCTGGGTCGCGGCGTGAATCAGGCCGCTCGCGTCGCGGTGCTCGCCGCTGTGCAGCTCGGCGCTGCTGCCGAGGCCCGCCAGGCCGCGCTCGGCGAGCCGTGCGGCCGTGGCGTGTGCCCGGCGGTTCCAGTCATCGCGGGCGGCGTCGTTGCGGTAGCCGGGCCCGGTGCCGATCAGCACGAGTGCGGTGACGCGGTCAGGGAACGTGAGCGCGAAGTCGAGGGACAGGTAACCGCCGAGGGAGTGGCCGCCGAGCACGGCACGGTCCGCGCCGAGCTCGGCCAGCAGCGCGGCCATGTCAGCGAGCGCGTTCGCGGCGCTGTAGTCTGCCGGGTCGGCTGGGTACCCGCTGCGGCCGTGACCGCGCAGGTCCCACGTCACCACCCGGTGGCTCGCCGCCAGCGCCGCGACATTCGGCGCGAACATCGCTGACGTCGCGCCGTAGCCGTGGGTCAGCAGCAGCGCCGGTCCGGTCTCGCCGGTCACCTGGTAGTGGACATCGCCGGCCGGTCTTGCCAGTACGGGCATCGCGTTCTGCCTTCCGTCAGCTGCCGGTGAAGCGGGCCGGGCGCCGCTGCGTGACCGCGGCTACGCCCTCTCTCCAGTCCACGGTCTGCATGAGCCGGTCCTGCTCAGCTCGCTCGCGGGCCATCGCGGCACGGGCCTGGCCGGCGAGCTCGGCGCGCATGGTGGCGCGGATGGAGCGCACCGCGAGCGGGGCCGAGGCCGCGATGTGGGCGGCCAGCGCGTGCGCCTGCGGCCTGGCCTGACCCGGCTCAGCGAGCTTGTCGGCAAGGCCCAGCCGGAGTGCCTCCACACCACCGATCCGCCGGCCGGTGTACAGCAGGTCGAGAGCGGCCTGCTGGCCAACGACGGCCGGCAGCGTCACGGTGACCGCGAACCCCTGATGGATGCCGAGCAGGGCGAAATTGGCCGCGAACCGCGCTTCCGGCGCGGCAACGCGGAAGTCGGCTGCCAGGGCGAGGCCGAGACCGCCGCCGATGGCGGCGCCCTGCACCGCGGCGACCACCGGCAGCGGCTGTTCAAACAGCCGGATCGCGTGGTCGTACAGGTGCGACCCGTCCGGCGCCCCAACGGCGTGCGCGTCGGCGAAGTCCGCTCCGGCGCAGAACACGCGTCCGGCGCTGCACAGCACGACGGCCCGGCAGCGCGGATCTGCGGCGAGCTCGTCGCAGGCGTCCGCGATCTGGCGGATCAGGCTCACGCTGAAGAAGTTGCTCGGAGGCCGGCTGAACTCGAGGGTGGCCACGTGATCATCGGCCACCTCAACGGTCAGCTCCGGCCTCCGGCCGCTCTCGCCGTGCTGATCCGTCACCGAGCCTCCCGACGTGCCGACCGTTCCGTCCGCTTTCAGCATGGTAGAACCGGCGCGTGAGGGTGACCGGCCGAGCCGCGCAGAAACTGCGGCCGGTTGCGTCGTCGCGGCAGCGGCCGACGGGCGTTTCCCCCGGGAGATGTGGATGACGTTGTGCACGAAACCGTGGAGACTGGGCGTGCACGGGGGATAAACACCCGGTGTCCTGTGGATGAAAAAAGAATCTTGAAGTTATGCAGGAAAGGCCTTGTGCCGCCCGGGGAACAGGGCGTAGAAATCTCTCACTGCAGCAGACCGGATCCGCCTCAGGGGTAACTCTGGGAACGCCGGATGCGAGTTAGGTGACCGGCGTTAACTGACTCGCGGGGTCCTCGATGCAGCAGTGCTCCGTGGCAGACGGGCGGCTGAGCAATCGGCTGGCCAGAGCAGCGGGGCCGTCACGCCGCTAGCGGCGGCCAGTGCAACTGGTCACCAGGGCGGCGGGGCGACTGTCACGCCGCGTACGGCGGCCAGGCAACTGGCTACCAGAGCGGCGGGGCGACTGTCACGCCACGCACGGCGGCCGGGCGACCGGCGTACCGGACGAGGCGAGACAGGGGCGGGCCCCTCCATCTCATACATGGAGGGGCCCGTCGCATGTGCGCACTTGAGCATGCCGTTGCCGCAGCTCGGCGCGTCCCTCGCGATGTTTCCCGCAGCCGTCGGCCGGCAAACCTGACCAGGTCCGGGCA
>JBOHCP010000340.1:0-6070 GCA_050698875.1 Streptosporangiaceae bacterium
GCACCTGGCCGGCGTGGCGGACCGCGACCCGGTGCTGCGTCGCGCCCAGCCGCCGCGCCGCACCCAGGGACAGGCCCTCGTCCGGTGCTGCCGCCGCGGCCGGCTGCCCAGGCCCCGTCAGGTAACGGGCACGCTGGTATCGGCGGACCCCTCGACGATGACCCGCTGACGAGCCCGTCGTTCCCCGCGATCAACGCCGCGGACAGCCGCTCGTACCGTACACGGCGGCCGGCGACCAGCCAGCCGGGCATGACGGGCCCGAACGGGTACCCGGCGAGCCAGGATCGCGTCAGCAGGCCGGGCGGCTATCCCGTTCAGGCGCCCGCTCAGCAGTCCGCAGCCCGGCACGCCGGCGGGCCGCACTCGGCCCCGCAGCACGTGGCGCAGCCCGCCGCGCAGGCTTCGCCGCTGCCGCCACCGCCGGGTCCGTCGGGCACCCCGGCCGCCAACCCGTACGGCAGCTACCTCAGCGCGCCGCCGGCACCTCAGCGGCCCGGCTATCCCGACGGCGCAGCTGCGAGCCGCACCGGTGCGGACTACCCGGCCTACCCGGCCGCGGCGCAGCCCGCCTCGGGCAGTAGCTGGTATCCGGCGCCGGTCTTCGAGACTGGCGGCGCCGCCGGGCCAGCGGCCGCCGATGGCTACCTGTCCGTCTCCGGTCTCGGCGCAGCCGGGCCCGGAGCCAACGGCCATGGGCGTAGCCACGGGCACAACGGGTCCTCGCCGCGCGGCTACGCCGGGATCGACTACGGCAGCCTCCGCTACGACGATCCGGTCTACCCCGACGCCGACGGGTCAGGGCTCGTCGGCTACGCCGCGCCCGGCCAGCCCGCCAGGCAATACGAGCAGAACGGATACGGCGGACCCGACCTCGGCTACGGCCAGGATGGCTATCAGGGCAATCCCGGCCACGGTACCGGCGGACGCTGACCGGCGCGCCTGGCGGCCTGGCGGCCTGGCGCCTGGGCGCTGGCGCGGCGCCGGGCTTGACAACACCTGGCTCCCGGCGGCCACAATGTGCCGATCCCCGAAGTTGGTGACATGCAGTCCGGAGCCCGAGATCACGCGCGCAGCTATCACCTGCACCGGCTCGCCACCGCTCTCGACACCGAGGGCTTCCACGCAACAGTAAAGACCTCCTATCCCGCGGCGCTGCACGTCTTCATACCGGGCGCGTCCATGCTGGCCGAGAGCATCGACTGCGTGCCTGGCACCGACGACGACGGCCGGCTGCACTGGTTCTACCGCTGGTCATGGGGCGAAGTGCTGCACGACACGAGCGAGCCCTCTGCCGCCGCGGCCAAGATCGCCGAGGTGCTGTCCGCCCGCTGACCGGCAGCCTAAGGGCCCGCTGAGAGCCGACGTCACGGTAGGGTTTCCAGGAGTGCTTGCGCCCCTGGCACCGGCCATGACGGCCGATCGCCAGGGACGCGTTTGCGCGGGCGCGGACGCGAATCCGGGACTAACGGAGCGGAGGGATCCCCCAGTGCGGGTTGCGCAGGCAGGCAGGCTGAGCAACGTCAGGTACGACATACGCGGACCGGTCCTGCGCCGAGCTCGCGAGCTGGAGGCCGCCGGACACGAGATCATCAAGCTCAACCTCGGCAACCCGGCTCCGTTCGGCCTCGACGCCCCTGAAGACGTACTCAACGACGTGGTCAAGCACATCGCGGACGCGCAGGGCTACAGCGACGCCCGCGGCATCCAGCCCGCCAGGCAGGCCGTCGCGCAGTACTTCGACCGGCGCGGCGTGCCCGGTGTCACCGCCGACGAGGTCTACCTCGGCAACGGCGTGTCCGAGCTGATCGTCATGTCGCTGCAGGCGCTGCTCGACACCGACGATGAGGTGCTGGTGCCGAGCCCCGACTACCCGCTGTGGACCGGCGCGATCAACCTGTGCGGCGGTCGCGCGGTGCACTACCGGTGCGATGAGCAGGCCGGCTGGGAGCCGGACCTGGAGCACCTGGCCAGTCGCATCGGCCCGCGGACCAGGGCGCTCGTGATCATCAACCCGAACAACCCGACCGGCGCGGTCTACTCCCGCGCCACCCTGCTCGGGATGCTCGACATCGCCCGCCGCAACCAGCTGATGGTGCTCACCGACGAGATCTACGACCAGATCGTCTATGCCGGCGCGGTGCACTGCCCGGCCGCCGCCCTCGCTCCCGACCTGCTGGTTCTCACGCTCGGCGGGCTGTCGAAGACCTACAGGCTCGCGGGATTCAGGTCCGGCTGGCTGGTGGTCTCCGGGCCGCGCGCGGACGCGGCCGACTACCTGGACGGGCTCGAGCTGCTCGCCAACATGCGGCTGTGCCCGAACGTGCCCGCGCAGCACGCCATCGAGCCAGCGCTCGGCGGCCGGGTGGACATCACGCACCTGCTGCAGCCCGGCGGCCGACTGCGCGACCAGCGTGACCACGCCTGGCGCGCGCTGACGGCGATCCCCGGCGTCAGCTGCTACCGGCCCGCCGGCGCGCTGTACCTGTTCCCGCGGCTGGATCCGGAGGTCTACCCGATCACGGATGACGAGCAGATGATGATCGACCTGCTCGAGCAGCAGCACGTGCTGCTGTCCCACGGCAGCGGGTTCAACCTGCCGAGCACCGACCATCTGCGGCTGGTGTTCCTGGCCGCCGTGCCGGTGCTGGACGATGCGATCGGGCGGATCGCCGCGTTCTTGTCCGGTTACCACCAGTAGGGGAACGCGGCTAGCTTCGGCTGGTGTCAACCGGTACCGGGGCAGCCACACGGCGGTAACAGCCGGCAGGCTGGTGTCGACCGGTACCGGGGCAGCCACACGGCGGTAACAGCCGGCAGGCTGGTGTCGACCGGGGTCGGCCCGGCCAGGCAGCGGTAAACGGCCGGTCCAACCTCGGTCGATGCCCGCCTGGAGTAAGCGGCCGCACAGCACCCAACTGCTGTCGCGGCGTTTGTCGGGTCGCGGCCGGGCGGGTGACTGCTCAGCTGCGGAAGTGGCGGTCTAGCTCGCTGGCGTAGTGGCGGCCCAGTTCGTCGCCGTGGTCGCGGATCCAGGCGGTGACGGCGACCGTGCCGGTGGCGGGCGCGGGCGAGTCGGCTAGCCCGGCTGCCATCGATCGGTACTCGGCCGGCGTGAGCAGTGTGTCCCGGAGCACGAGGCCGAGCACGCCGGTCAGCAGCGTCACTGTGCTGCCCGGTACCGGCAGTATGACCGACCGGCTGCCGACGGCGGCGCGGATCTCCTCGACAAGCTGGCGGAAGGTGACCGACTCGGGGCCGACCGCGTCGACGGTGACGGTGTCCTCGCGGGAGCCGAGAGCGGTGCAGAGGGTCGCCAGGTCGTCGACGTGGATGGGGCGGAGGCGATAGTTGCCGTTGCCGCCGATGGCGAACACCGGCAGCCGGCGGAGCAGCCAGGCGATGTTGTTCAGCAGCACGCCGTCGCCGCCGAACAGCACCGCCGGCCTGACGATCGCATGCGATGGCACGCCGCTGTCCGCCAGCGCCTGCTCCACCTGCGCCTTGCCGCGGAAGTAGCTGTCGGCGGCGGTGAGACTCGGGTTGGTGATGGAGACGTGCACGATCCGCCGCACGCCCGCGGCGGCCGCCGTCGTGAACAGCAGCCGGGAATTGGCCACGGCGGTCTCGTGGCTCACCTGGCCGTGGGCGAACCGCACCCAGTAGGTGTTGTAGAGGGTGTGCGCGCCGGCCATCGACCGGCGCAGCTCGTCCGGCGCGGCGAAGGTCAGCGGCCTGACCTCAATCTGCGTGCCTGCGGGCGCCCGGCCGGGGTGGCCGGTCAGCGTCCGCACCCGGCGTCCGCGGGTCAGCAGCTGCCCGGCAATGGCCGCGCCCGAGTAGCTGAACGCGCCGGTCACGACGTCAAACTCGGTCACCGGACCGCCTTCCCGCCGGCCGGCAGCCGCAGCCAGGCGAGCACGTCGAGCAGCCGGGCCAGCGAGCCTGCCCGGTCGAGGACATCGAGCGCGGCGGATTCGTCACCATCGATGCTTGCCAGCAGCTCCAGCCCAAGGAAACCAGCCACCAGAGCGCGCGCCGCGACCTCGGGCGGCATCAGCCGCGCCGCCGCCGACCGGCCGAGCGCGCGCCTGACCGCCTGCTCCGTCAGCTCACGCCACGGTCGCAGCCGGTCGGCCACCTGCTCGCCGAGCCCCGGTACCGAGTGGGCAGCCGTGATCATCTCGACGAGTACCCGGACGTAGCCGGCGTCGAGATCCTCGGTCAGGATCGACCGGGCGCACGCCGCCAGTGCGGTCACCGACGTGGCGCCGGCCAGCAGCTCGCGGTAGGCGGCCATCCGCCGGGCGCTGACCTCGTCCAGCGCCGCGAGCAGCAGCGAGTTGACGGAGCCGAAGTGGTAGAACACCAGCGCCTGGCTGCAACCCGCGCGGCCGGCGATCTCCCGCGCGCTGGCCCCGGCGAAGCCGGCCTCCCGCAGCGCGTCGATGGCCGCGGTCACCAGCGCGACCCTGACCTCGGCCGACTGTGCCCGCTGAGCCGTTGCTGCGCGTGGTCCGGCCTTCGCCATCGCTGCCTCCGCCCTAGTGCTGTGACCGCGTCCATCCTGACCTATCAGTTTGAGCAACTGCTCAGACACTAGCACGACCGGCCGGGGTCGAGCCCGTTCCCCTCGGTTGAAGGCTCGCCAGCCACCGGCGGGTGGCGGCCGGCGACGTCAGCAGGATGACCGCCGGTCCCGCCGGGTCCGCGGCCCACGCGCGCATCCGCGCGCGCTTGCTCGCGAACGAGCGGAAATGCCACCTCAGGATCGAGTCGCGGGACAACAGCAGCCGGACGGTCTCGGTGTTGCCGTTGCAGATCGCCCGGCGGTCGATCGCCCGGGCCAGGCTGCGCCGGATGAGCCGGCCGAGCGACCGCCAGCGCGGGTAGTCCAGGGCCACGATCAGGTCGGCTCTTGCCAGCACCACATCGAGCCACGAGCTGTAGCCGGAGTCGAGGATCCACCGCTCGCCCGCGCAGATGGCCGCGATTCGCCGCCGCTGCTCCGCCGGCGGCACGCCGACCCAGCCGGGCTGCCATGTCAGGTCGTCCACGCTGTGCCAGGGAACTCCGGTCTGCTCGGCGACCTTGCGCGCCAGGGTGGTCTTGCCGGAGCCGGTGACCCCGTAGACGAGCACCCTGTCGGCCACGTCGCGATGGTAGCGATCCGTCCGGCCGAGAGCTAGCGCGTTTCGTCCGCACCGGGCACCATCGGATGAGGCCGCCCACACCGGCCGGGTCCACGGCGCTTCGAGGGGGTTCAGCATGCCCGTCGTGCAGGCGAACGGCATCGACATCTACTACGAAGTGCAGGGCGCGGGCGAGCCGCTCGTGCTCATCCCGTACCTCGCCGCCGATCAGGCGTGTTACGCCTTTCAGGTCGCCGAGTACGCCAAGGAGTTCGCCTGCTTCACCGTGGACCTGCGCGGCGCGGGGCTGTCGGGCAAGCCCGACGGCGACTACTCGACCGAGTTGCTGGCCGACGACATCGCCGCGTTCATGCAGGCGGCGGGCGTCGACAGCGCGCACGTTTCCGGATTGTCGCTGGGCGCAGCGGTCGGCATGCAACTGGCCGCCCGGCATCCCGCCAGGGTGAAGTCGCTGTCCCTGCACAGCGCGTGGGACGCCACCGACCCGTTCCTGCGGACGGTCGTCGAGAGCTGGCGCGTCATGGCCACGGGGCTGGACAGCGTCACCGACATGGTGATCGCCGGGATATTCCCGTGGTGCTTCACCCCAGAGCTGTACGCGGCGCGGCCTGAGTACGTCGAGTCCCTGGCGGATTTCGTCCGGAGCCGGCCGATGCCGCCGGTCGATGCGTTCATGCGGCAGTCTGCGGCCGTGCTCGGGCACGACGCGCGCGCGGTCCTCGGCTCGATCCAGGCGCCGACGCTGGTCAGCTTCGGCGAGCACGACGTGTGTACGTCGACCCGGTTCGCCGGGCCGCTGACCGACGGCATCGCTGGCGCGGAGCTCATCGTGTTCCCCGCTGCCGCGCACGCGCCGATCTACGAGGTGACCGCGGAGTTCAACCAGCGGACGCTGGAGTTCCTGCGACGCTGCTCCTAGC
>JBOHCP010000341.1:0-6037 GCA_050698875.1 Streptosporangiaceae bacterium
GCGCATCCTGGCCCTGACCGCAGCCATCTGGCACAACGACCGAACCGGCCAGCCCGTCAAACGCTCGCTCCTCGCCTATGACCACTGACCCTTGGAATTGATCATCTAGTGCGAGTCATCACCCGTCAAGGGTGAACGCGGCTCACCGAGCAGTGGCCGGCGCGGGCTGGCGCGGGATGAAGACCGCCGCGGCGAGGCCGATGAGCGTGATCACCACGAGCACGGTAAGCGCCTGGCCGACTGGTCCGCCGCCGGGTCGCTTCGAAGCGACCAGGACAGAGCCGACCAGGGCGGTGCCCAGCGACGAGCCGAGATTGGAGACGCTGCGGGACAGGCCAGAGATGTCACCTTGGTCGGCGTCCGAGAAGCTGGACTGCACGACGTTGACCGATGAGGTGAGCATCACGCCAATGCCCGCCCCGAACAGCAGGAGGCCCGGTATCCAGCTGAAGACGCCCGTGTCGGCCCGCACCAGGGCTAGCAGCAGTGCCATGCCGATGACCGCGGTGACGAATCCCGCGATGACCAGCCATCGCTGGGAATGCCGCCGGGCCAGCCGGTCTGCGCTGGCAGAGGTGGCGAGGATCCCGATGGTCGCCGGGGTCAGCAGCAGTCCGGTCTGGATGGCGTCATAGTGCTTGATCTCCTGTAGGAAGACCGACACAACGAAAAAGGTGCCCTGCAGGGTCAGCCACTGAACAAGCTGCGTGGTCAGGCTCAGGTTGACGGCTCTGTCACGGAACAGCTTCAGCCGTAGCAGCACGTCCCGGCCCTTCCTCTCGGCGGACCGGACGTGCAGGAAGAACACGAGCAGAAACGCCGCGCCCACGGCGACGAGGATCCACACCGGCGAGATGCTGCCCTTCGGGATCAGAACCGTGCCGCCGATCGAGAACGCCTGGCGCGATGCCAGGAAGCCGTAGGTTCTGGATTCCAGCAGCCCGAGCACGACGAAGAAGAGGCCGGCAGCCGACAGCACGGCGCCGGTCAGATCAAACCGCGGCAAACGGTCCCTGCGGGCTGGCTCGGTTATGCGGCGGGCCATCACCATGATGCACGCCACCACGAGCACCTGGAGTCCGAACGACGCCCGCCAGCTGATCGCGCTGGTCAAGGTGCCGCCGATGAGGGGTCCGGCGGCTGCGCCGAGGCCGCCAGCGCCGCTGACAACGCCGAAGTACTTGGCTCGCGACGTCATGTCGGGAAATGCCACCGTGATGAGGATGTAGATCGGCGGGATCATCAGGGCCGACCCCACGCCTTCGAGTACCGAGTAACCGGCGATCAGGGTGCCGATCCCCGGGGCGGCGGTGGCGAGGAGCGCGCCGATTCCGTAGATGGCCAGGCCCCACACGAAACAGCGCTTGCGGCCCCAGATGTCTGTGAGCTTGCTGCCCGGAATCATCAGCGCTGCCATCGTCAGGGTGAACAACGTGATGGCGGTTTGCACGCCGAGCGCCGTGGTGCCCAGGTCGGCCGCGATCGAGCTGATTGCCACATTCATATTGGTGGCCGCGTAGCTGGCGATGAACTGGGCTAGCGCGAGCGGCACGATCATGCGGTGGCTCTGGCCGGCCGCGCCGGAGTCAGGGGAGCGGGTCACCCGCGCCCGCCCCCGACGCGCACTCATGGACGGATCATGCCTGGGCGCGTCGTTTCGGACATCACTCCAGCAGGGTGATCCGCAGTCAGCGTCACGCGCACCGCAGCTGGCAACCGGCCTGCTGGCGCAGCGCGCGGGCCGCCAGTCCTGCCCTGGACGCCTCAATCACCCGGCCGGCGTGATGCCCTGCCGCGCCAGGGCGGCAACAGTGCTGCTGAGTGCTACTGAGTCACGTCGAAGAGGGCGGAGCCATGACACAAGGCCAGCAGAACATAGCGACGCTGCAGCTGAACTCGAGGCTGCTGATGAGCGGGGCAGTGCTGGCGGGCCTGGGCAGTGTGCTGGGCCTGGCGGGCGTGGCGCTATGCGCCGTCGCGGTGGCCGACGTCGCCAGGCAGTGGGTGAATCACCAAGAGGTGCCGCCTGCCGAGCTTGCCCGGCAGCAGCTGGCAAAGGCCAAGGCCGCCACGGCCGCCGGAGCCAGCACGTGGCGTCACCACCCGGCGAACTCAGCGGCTCACCACCGCTGAGCGAGACGGAATTGATGATCGTCCGCCGCACGGCCATCCGTTCCGGGTGATGCGGGGTACCCGCAGGGCTGCGAGGTTTATCCGTGGGCGCAGCCTGCGTGCCGTATGCCGCGAGGAGGGATCAGCCAGTGAACCGCTACCCGAACATCAGCGATCACGGTCTCATCGGCGACCTCCAGACCGCGGCGCTGGTGAGCACCGACGGCACGATCGACTTTTTCTGCTGCCCGCGCTTTGACTCACCGAGCGTGTTCGCGTCGCTACTCGACGCCGAGAAGGGCGGGTACTTCCGGATCGCGCCGGACCGGGATGATTACGTCAGCCGCCAGCTGTACTTCCCGGACACGGCGATGCTGATCACGCGCTTCATGACCCCGGACGGGGTCGGCGAGGTCACGGACTTCATGCCGATCATCGAAAGCGGACCGACCGATCGGCACCGGCTCGTCCGGCACCTCCGGGTCGCGCGGGGCACGATGCGGTTCGTCATGGAAGTCCAGCCTCGATTCGACTACGGCCGCGCCGTGCACACCGTGGAGGTCACAGACGCGGGCGCGACGTTCCGCACCGCCGGGGGCATGGAACTGACGCTGCATTCAACCGGAGAACGGCGCACCGCTGCCGAGGGCGGGGCCAACATCGAGCGCGCTGGAAACGGTCTGCGCGCCACGTTCACCCTGCGGGAAGGCGAGAGCGGCCGCGGCGTCGTGCTGGAGTCCATGGGCGGTCAGCCGCAGCTGCTGCCGACGGCGGAGCTCGAGCGGCTGACGCAGGACACCGCGGCGTACTGGAAGAGATGGCTGCATGGCTCGACCTACACCGGCCGCTGGCGGGAGATGGTGGCCCGGTCGGCGATGACGCTCAAGCTACTGACCTACGAGCCCACCGGCGCGCCGGTCGCCGCGGCCACGTTCGGACTCCCGGAGCAGGTCGGCGGCGAGCGGAACTGGGACTACCGGTTCACCTGGATCCGGGACGGGTCCATGTCCGTGCACGCCCTGACCGGCCTGGGCTACCTGGAGGAAGCCGGCAAGTTCGCGAAGTGGCTGCGAGATCGCGGCACCGAGACCAGGGGCGCCGTGAGCAACGGCGCCGACGGCTCGGGCCCCGTCAAGATCATGTACCGGGTCGACGGGTCGTCGGACCTCACCGAGGAGATACTCGACCACTTCGAGGGCTGGCGCGGATCGAGGCCCGTCCGGATCGGCAACGGGGCAGCGGACCAGTTGCAGCTGGACATCTACGGCGAGGTGATGGACTCGGTGCTGACCGGTGACGACTACGGCATGCCGATCGCGCACAAGGGCTGGACCGCCCTCACCCGGCTGATGGACTGGGTCGCCGGCAACTGGGATCAGCCCGACGAGGGAGTCTGGGAGACCCGCGGCGGCCGGAAGGACTTCACGTTCGGCCGCGTCCAGTGCTGGGTGGCCCTGGACAGGGCGATCCGGCTAGCTGACCGGCACGGGTGGCCAGCGAACGTCGGCATGTGGGCAGCCGAGCGCGACAAGCTGTACAACCAGATCATGGAACGCGGCTGGAACCCCAAGATCCAGGCGTTCACCCAGCACTACGCGACCGAGGTGCTGGACTCCTCGCTGCTGCTCATGCCGCTGGAGGGCTTCATCGCCGCCAGCGACCCGATGTGGCTGTCCACGCTCGACGCCATGGACAGGGAGCTGGTCTCCGACAGCCTGGTGTACCGCTACAATCCTGCTGCCTCGCCCGACGGGCTGCACGGCGACGAGGGCACGTTCTCGCTCTGCACGTTCCTGTACGTCGACGCGCTTGCGAGAGCCGGGCGGCTCGACGATGCGGTGCTCACCTTCGAGAAGATGCAGACCTACGGCAACCACCTGGGCCTGTACTCCGAGGAGATCGGGTCAACCGGCGAGCAGCTGGGCAACTTCCCGCAGGCGTTCACCCACCTGTCGCTGATCAACGCCGCGCTGAGCCTCAACCGTGAGCTCGACAAGCGCCATGGTCGGCACGAGCCCGTTCTGGCGCTCGGAGCCAGCCGCTAGCGGAGTTAGCTGGCCAGGCCGATGGCGCCGTTGGCTATCAGCACAAGGCCGGCGATGGCGGTGCCGGCCACCAGCACGGCGTGCCCGCGGGTTCGCAGCCAGCCGTTGACCGCTGCCAGGCCGCGGGTTGTCCCGTCTGGCGCGGCCAGGTACAGCACGAGCGGGAGCCATGCGAGCATGACGACGATCGTCACCACGAGCGCGGCCGCCAGCACCACGAGTTCGGTCGCCTCGTCCGCGGTGGCCAGGGCCTGGACCGCGGCGATGTAGGTGATCGACGGCGCGAATACCATCAGGCCGACGGCAAACGCCGTGCCCGGTGCCGGGCGGGCAACGAGTCTGCCTACCAGGCCGGGCCTGGCGTCCGGCCGGGACGGCCTGGGCTTGCGTCGCGCCAGCAGCAGGCCCGCGGCGAGCGCGAGCACGCCGAGCCCGAGACGCACCCCGTAGCGCGGCTCGCGCTCGGGCGGATGATCGAGGCCCCCGGCCCGCAGCGCGAGGAACGCCGCCACTCCCGCGAGCACGGTGATGAGCAGCGCGCCGAACAGAAAGGCCAGCACAGTCCTTCGCGGGCTTTCGGACCTGAGGAACGCGGCCGCGACCACCAGGGCCGTCGGCGACAGCGCGGCGAGGAGCGCGAAGCCGACAGCCTGTCCGAACATGGGGATCCAGACCTACCGACCGCGTGATGTCCCGGCCGCGACCGCGGTCGGCTCGAGCACCGGAACGGGCTCACCGCAGCCGGCGCGCGGGCCGCTCTGGCGAGTCACCCCGTTCCCTCCCTGGATATCCGTCCGCAGCTGTCATCATTCCGTCCTGGCCTGGCTGTCACGTCACCCGGCATGGGTGATGCCGGGGCTGGCGCGCGGGTGCCGGGCAGCGACGACGAGGCAGGCGCGACACCGGTACGCGCCGGTGGTCGCCGCGATCAGCAGGAGCAGGACGTGGCGCCGGCTGCCCAGCACGGTGGTCGGATCGGCGGCCGTCATGGCGATCTTTGCTCGCGGCTCGCGGCTCAGGCTCACGGTGCTGTGCTCCGCCTATCTGGCGGGCCGGCGCACCTGAGCCTCGTCACGTCGTGAAGCGGAGCGTCACGCCGACCCCGTCCAGCGGCCTGGCCATGCCGCCGCACGCTGCCGGATTGCCGGTTTCGACTAGGTCTGCCGGCAGGAAGTGCAGCTCGGCATTGGTGGTCGCCAGCGCCCGAACGATGGCAGCGTCAGCCCGGTCGACGTACGGGTCGCCCACCTGCCGCTCCCGCAGCTCGTCCGGCGAGGCGGCCAGGTCAGGACCAGCCGGACCGATCCAGGCGGTCGCCGTCGACGAGGCATCGTCGGCCAGGAACATGTCGAGGACCTGGCCGTCGCGCAGCGCCGTCATGGCCGCGCCCAGTCCCTCGGCGGCCTGCCCGTGCGCGACCCTGATCTGCCAGTCCTCGAACCGGGCCTGGACGTCTCGATCCGCCCAGTCGGACAGCGCGCTGTCCGCGGCGCTGGCGAGCAGCTGGCTGTCGGCGGGGACTTCCTCGTCGACGACGACCGCTGACTCGCGCAGCGGTTTCGGCAGCCGCGCGAGCAGCAGCGACCGGGCGTGCACGTCGCCCGCGACGATGACGCGCCGCGCGCCGAACATGTTTGCGGCGCTGGTTACCTCCGCGGCCAGCGCCTTGGCGTTCTCCTCCCAGGTCTCCTCGACGCTAGCTGGTAGCATTTCTTCAGAATGGTGTCAGGTGAGGAGGGTTATTCACGGAGTAGAAAATAGCCGCAGAAAGATCCATTACCTACGGCGTGCCTACGTGAAAGAAGGCTCGTTTCTCGAAAGAATTGGGTTACCCTACTCAATTCAAAGAAACGAGCCTTGCGTGTATCATACCACAGGAC
>JBOHCP010000342.1:0-6028 GCA_050698875.1 Streptosporangiaceae bacterium
GGGCAACACCGTTCCGATCGGCACTGGGAAATACGAGCCCAGTGTGGCTGCGGCTCTTTCCTCGGCGCTTGGTGGTCAAGCGCCGCCTGCCGGCTGCGGCGCTGCCGGCGCCACACCACAGGCCCCCCTGGCATCTTTCATCCCAGCTTTGAACGCCGCAGTTCCGGGTCTCGCACCGGCCTTGACGGCTCTCGCGCCGGGTCTCGCGCCGGCATTGACGGCTCTCGCTCCGACGCCAATGCAGACGCTACCTTCGCCAAGCCCTCTCCACGTCGCTGCCGCTGCGGCTCTCGCCGCACTCAGCATGGACGCGAACTACTGCACGAGCGTGGGACAGAATGGCACAGTCGTCAATACGACCGTGCATAACTTCAAATCGGCATGGAACGCAGCCAACCCGGGCAACACCGTTCCGATCGGCACTGGGAAATACGAGCCCAGTGTGGCTGCGGCTCTTTCCTCGGCGCTTGGTGGTCAAGCGCCGCCTGCCGGCTGCGGCGCTGCCGCTCCTGCGGCTCCGTTGCAGTCTCCCGTTGCGGCCTTCACTCCTGCTGCCTATGTGCCCCCTGCGCCGCCACCACCTTCTCCGCCGATTTCCATGCCCACTGCGGGATATGCAAACCAGCCCCCGCTTTCTCCATCGACGAGCGGAGGCACCGGCACCATTGTCGCGCCCGCGAAGGCGGGCATGAGCACAGGGATCATGGTCGCAGGAGCAGTCGGAGCCGTCGCGCTCGTCGGCCTCATCGTGATCGGATCGAAGAGTGAAAAGGTGAGATCACCCATCAGTACTCATCGCAAGGCCGCCCATACGGCACACAGGAAGGCCAAGAGGAGGTAAGTCGTGCAGGTCATCATCCCCAAATCGAGCCTGGTCAAGTACCATGCGTGCGCTGCGGCCTACTCTTCTCCTGAATGGAGCGATGCCAAGGAGGCTCTCGTCTATCCCGATTGGAGCGCATCGGTTGAGCGGATGATGTCGACCCCCATGGGTCGGTCGCATCTTGATTGGCTGATCGTCCACAAGCTCGTGCCCATGACGGCGGCCGAGTTCTTCGAGGTGCGCAAGATCCGTCGGCAGGCAGAGGTCGACGCGGCGCTGCAAGCCTCCAAGTCCACATCGTTGTCATCGGTTCCCGCCGTGAAGGGGCTCAGTCATGGGTGAGTTCAGGATTGGCCGCAAGTTCGCGTCGCACTCGTACCCGGATGCGCGTCGGGACACGACGCAACCGTTTGCGAGAAATTACGCCCTCGGTCCCACGACTTCGACCGATGTTACGATGGCCGGGACATTGGTACCATGGACCGTTATCGAGAGCGGGGCCCCGCCGGGGACCGACGTGCCGATCACTCCCAAAACGTCCGGGATCATTCAGGCGGACGGAGTCATCTGCATCAAGAACTCTTCCGCAACGCCTCAGAACGTGCAGCTTCTGGTGTTGGTCAATTCGGTTGCGATAACTCCAGAGAACGAGGCTGTCACGATCGCTGCGGATCCAGGATACATGGCGATCCCCTTCATTGCGGAGGATCCAAACCTCCGACCGATTGGTACACCCGTCAATGTGACCATCAAACTGACCGCGAACGCGGACGGTGTTATCACGATGGCCCTTTTATCGTCCTCCCTGAGGGTTCAAGAAGTGCCTCCGGCCACAGGCTGAGAAGGGATCGCGCGATGTCCACAGAGATAGTCCATCAGGAACAGATGTGCTGCGGGTACAAGAAGTGCCCGACGGTGAAGGTGTTCGCCGACGGCTCGGTCGAGCTGAGCGACAACGACGTCGAGGGCGGATCGGTGGGCACGATCAAGCTTCATCCTGAAGTCGTTTCTCGCCTCGGCATCCTCTTTTCACTGCACAGGAGATAACGTCATGTTCCTCATCGGTCGAAATCGGTACGCGCGCGAAGGGTACCCGGAGAGCAATCCGGGCAACGCCGCGTTCGTTGCTCTCACCAATCGCTATCTCACGGCGCAACCGCCGGCAACCCCGGATCCGTTCACTCAGGGCTTGGCGGGAGTGCACGCCCTCGCAGCCGTGAATGTCACCAGGAAGGCGAGCGGGCTTTTCATGGTCGCCGTTCAGTTTTCCGCTGTGCTGGCAGCGCCAGACACGATGCAATTCGCAGCATCTGCCTCGTTTGGCGGGGTCGCGTCGGGCGGAACGGCAAGCGGAAACTGGCTCATCGCCACCGGACCGGCTCTCGTTGTGACCCCTCTTACTCAGGATTCTCTTAGCGGTCAGTACGACGATGAGCGCGATGCCGGCAATCTGCAAGCAGGCGTGACCTTGGTGGGCGTCGGTGCGGTCCCGATTCCGGCCGGCAATAGCGCCATCGTCATTCTTGGACAGACGACGGCCGGTACTACGCTGGTCACGCCAGGCATATTGATCGCGTCCGCGTACGAGCTTCCGTAATCGGACGGCATGAACACCCCGCTCGTCTTCTTGGGTCTCGTCGGAGCGACGCTCATCGTCGTGCGAGGCTCGATCGCGCGTCCACTTCGGACCGTCTGGCCGGCATTCTTCGGGTGCACCCAGTGCGTGGGATTTTGGATCGGGTTTGCGGGCGGTAGCGGCGGGCTCGTGTCCACAGGGCACGCGCACATTGCGAACGCAATCGTGGTCGGATCGGCAACCAGCTTTCTGGCCATGCTGTCCGACGGCGTGCTCTTGAAACTGCTCGGCGATCCGAGCGAGAATGGTTGAGTCATGGGTTCATTGATTGGTCGAGGTAGGTACGCTCGCGAGACCTATCCGGAGTCCGCAGGCACGGGCGGAGGCGGTGGCGCTCCCTTTGGGCGCCTTTTCTGGATCGACGGCACTGCCGCTCATCCGGGCACCGGTAGTGACGAAGCGCCTTTCCAGACGCCGCAAGACTGGGCCACGGCGACCGGAGTTCCGCTGACGCTCGCGGACGCAAGCACCATGACGGTCGGCGTGATGACGCCTGCAACCGTTGCCGAGTACACGGGCAACCTGAACTTGCCGGCGTACCGCAACATGGAGCTGCGCACTATGGCCAACGCAGTCTCCAACGGCGTGGGAGGATCTGAGATTACGGGCAACATCACCATCAACAACGTCGCCGGAGGCGGAGCCGTCGCCCCACCAATCGCCACGTACGGTTTCCGCGGCATTCATCTCATCGGCGATCTCACCGTGACCGACGACAATACGGTGGTGTCCTTCCTCTTTCTAGGATCACTCTCTTTCACATCGGCCCAATCCCAAATCATCGTAGGAAACGTCATCGGGACCGGAGCCTCGAAGCTCGAAGAAATCATTCTCAATAACTTCGAGGTAGATGGGAACATCGACGCGCCTACGGCGGCGATCCTGTCGTTCGGCACCATCTTTCGACTCGGCACGATCACGTGCGTCGAGTTCGGAGGGTTCCTGCAATCGAACATCGAGTCCTCGGTCGTCTCGTCCAGCGAGATCAACATCAACGGATGCACGATGCCGGGCGGATCTTCTCTGTCCGCGACGACCACGATTGAGATTCTGGACACGACCTTCCAGGGGGTTGTAGCGATCTCGGCTGCCAGCAGCGTCACCTTTGACGGGCCTTCGTACCTCAGCTTTCTCAATCAGGGTGGGACGGTGGCGGCGGGGATCTCGGTGCTCGTCATCGGCGGATACCGCGGCGCTCCGGTCGAGGGGGCACCGCTCGTGAGCGGCGCGCTGACGATCGTCAGTCTGGATGGAGGGGGCGCCAGTCCGGGGTTTACTCATGGTGGCAACCACTACACGCTCAGCGCCGCAACCGTGCTGGCCGTCAATTCCGTCGTAGAACCTCTGACGGACGGAGGTCCCGGAGAAACGATCGCCTTCACCATCATCAATGCGGCTACCAATTCCCCGAACACGTTCACCGTCAAGGACGCGAACGGAGTCGACAAGCTCCTCGTCTCGGCTGGGAATCAGGGGTTTGCCGTGTTCCAGAACATCGCAGGCGTCTTTGAGTGGGTCGAGGGCGCCGTCTATGCGATTCCGGCATAGTCAGGCAACGTAATCCGGCGGAAAGAGGACGCTCATGCGACGCAAGCTCAAGAACCTCAAGCACAAGTCGGGCCATTCGGAGAACGGTTCGCCGCGCCAGCTCATCGACGAGTCCGTGTACCGCGAGTTCATGTCGTCTGTCGTTCATGCCTACGACAGCAAATACTCGGGATGGTCGAACCCGAGTCGACCGCGCGACCAGGCCATTTTCTTGCGGTCCGCAATCTCAGGGACTTCACGATGAGTTCTTTTCGTAGCGAGCCTATGAGGCTCGCACCGGCCCCATGACCTCCATCGTCGAGCCTGCTGCCGATGGGCTGATCTTCGATACCGACCAACGTTGCTCACTCGCGCAGCTTCGCGCGCTCAAGGCAGCGGGATTTCTCGGCGGCGTGCGCACGGTGACGTTCAGCGAGGCTGCCGATCCAAGCGACATCACGGCCTCTGAGGTCCAAGACTTCATGTCTGCGGATTTGGGCCTGATGCTCTACCAGCGCGTTCGCAATCCGGGCTGGCGTCCGTCCGGTCCGCTCGGCGGCGCCGACGGCCGTACGGCCATCGCGAAGGCGATGGCCGCCGGATACATGCCCAAGGCGTCTCTATTCGACGATTTGGAAGGCATCGGCGCAAGCAGCAGCGAGACACTCGATTATGCGAACACCAAGGCCCTGGCTCTGCTCGCTACCTACCTACCAGGCGAGTACATCGGCTTCGATGTCCCGCTCACGGGAGGCGAGCTATTTCACGAGCTCATTGCGTCGTGCTACTGGCGCAGCACTTCGCGCGTTCCCGATATCCCCGAGCGTGGCTATGCGCTCGTGCAAATCTCTGAGAACGTTCTCGTCGCTGGCATGAACGTCGATGTGTCCATCTCATGCGCCGACAAGCTAGGCGGCAGAGCCTCCTGGATGCACAACGCAACCTGAAGCGTACGGACCGCTACTCGCGCTTCTTCGCGCAAGGAGTACCGGGCGAGGTCGGAGGATCGTTGCCAGCATCGAGCGCCGAACAATGCGAGATGTCTCCTGCGCGATCGAGCGGAATCTGCCAATGACCTTCGTAGATGCGGCGCAACGCGCCGCATCGCCGGCACCACAGCATCCTGTCAGTGACCATCTTGTGCCATTGCGACCCTCCGCAAACGCACGTGTCGGCGATCGGAACGTCGGACATGGTGGGAACTGTGGAACCATAGTCCGAGCCAGTGGCCTTGTCTCAGTCACAGAACCCGTACATACACAGTCCTGAGCCCCCCGTACACGTGATGTTCGGTTCCCACGTTCCCGCCGAGCTACATAGATGGATCTGGGTTGAGTTCGCGCATACCGGCGAAGTATTTGGAGTGCATTCTGCGCAATGTCCGTTTACGCAAGCAGGCAAGCAGCTCGCTCCATTACTTAGCCATCCGCCGCTTGAGCACGTCTGCGGCTGGAGTCCGTCGCACCGCATCGCCCCCGTTGCGCATCCGGCGTCGGTCTCGCCGCTCGAGGCGTCCGCTGCGGTGCCAGCGTCCGCAATCGATCCGCCATCCGATCCGCTAGGTGTCGCATCAAAGTTCATGCTCGACTCAGGCGTACCCGATTCCGGCGATGACCAGCCGGAACTGCCGCTCGACGATCCCGATTCGCTGCCCGACGACGCCATCGTGCCGCTTCCTGCATCTCCAAGTTGGCTGATCCCAAGAGCGCCGATCCCAGAATCGGTAGACAGATCCGATGTGCTGAAGTCGCCGAGGATCTGGATACATCCAGCGAGCAGAGGCACGAAAGCAAGCGATAAAATTCCAGCGAACATGGGGATCTTCCCTCTTTTTTGATGGATCTGATGTTTTTGATGGCGTCTCATTGTTCTACATGGTACCATCATCAGATACAAATGCCAGTCAAAAAGGGACCGAACACTGTGCAGATCACAATCCTGGTCACGCCCGACACGCGCGCGTTGGCCGACAAGCTCGCTCGGCGCATGGGCAAGCCAGGCATCGCGGTCACGCGCACGGACATCCTGCGCGCTGCCGTTCC
>JBOHCP010000343.1:0-6025 GCA_050698875.1 Streptosporangiaceae bacterium
TGCTCAGGCCGGTCGTCGTGCCTGCCGTGGTCGTGCCCCCCGTGGCCGGAACGACTGTGCGTGCTGGTGAGCTGTCCGCTCGCCAGGCCAGCCGGCCCGGTGCCGGCGCCGTCGGTCACGACCGCGCCGTCCGGCCCCGGAGCCGCGTCGGCCGGCGCCTGAAGCACGGTGCAGCCAACCTCCCGCAGCCTGGCCAGCACGGTTTCGAGGCCGTAGACCAGCCCGGCTACCTGATCGGGGTAGCCGGCCGCCATGGTGATCGTCACCGGCGGCGTGTCCGCGGCGGCCATCGAGCAGCCGGGCACGACGGTGCCGCCACCGAGCACCGCGAGCATCGTCGCCGCCCTGGCGGTAGCCCGCAGCGGCAGCTCGGGATCAACACCGCGCTCGAACCGCGCGGATGCCTCCGAGCCGAGCCGGTGCCTGCGGCTCTGCCTGGCGATGCCGCGGGCCGAGAAGTGCGCCGCCTCGATCACCACATCGCGCGAGGACTCAGACACCTCCGTCACCACGCCGCCCATCGTGCCGGCCAGGGAGATTGGCCCGGCGGAGTCGGTGATGAGAATGTCCTCCGCGTCGAGCGCCCGGATCACGTGGTCGAGCGTCTCGAGCTTCTCGCCGGCCGCCGCCCGGCGCACCACGATCGGCCCGGTCAGCCTCGTCCGGTCGAAGGCGTGCAGCGGCTGCCCGAGCTCCAGCATCAGGTAGTTGGTGACGTCCACCGCGAGCGACACCGACCGCTGGCCGGCCCGGCCGAGCCTTATCTTCGTAGCGACCGGAGTTGCGGCGGCCGGGTCGAGCCCGCACACCTCGCGCAGCACGAACCGGTCGCACGCCGTGGTGTCGGCGATGCTCGCCGGGTAGACGTCGGCCGAGATCAGGCCGACGTCTGCGGTCAGCCCGACGTCGGCCGGGTCGGTGAACGGCACCCCGTAGGAGATGGCAATCTCCCGCGCCACCCCGCGGACCGACAGCGCGAAGCCTTTGTCTGGGGTCACGTTGATGTCGAGGACGACGTCGAGCAGGCCGGCATAGCTGACGAAGTCCCTGCCGAGCGGCGCGTCGGCCGGCAGCACGAGGATGCCCGTGTGATCCTCGCCGATGGCCAGCTCGGCGGCCGAGCAGATCATGCCCTCGGAGACGCGGCCGTAGGTCTTGCGCGCGCCGATCTCGAAGCCGCCGGGCAGCACGGCGCCCGGCACCGCCAGCGCTACCCGGTCGCCCACCGTGAAGTTGCTTGCGCCGCAGATCACGTGCCGATCCAGCCCGTCGCCGGTAGCCACCTGGCAATACCTGATGGGCTTGGTGAACCCGGTCAGCTCCTCGATGTCCAGCACCTCGGCAACGACGACACCCGAGATGTCCTGCCCGACGTGCTCGACCGACTCGATCTCGAGCCCGCAGGCGGTGAGCCGCCTGGCCAGGTCCGCGACGCCGGCCTCGTCGTCTGGCCGGAGCTCGACGGCTGCGTACTCGAGCAGCCACGACAGCGGTAGCCGCATCACGCCTCCATTCCGAAGGCACGGCTGAACCGCACGTCACCCTCGAGGGTGTCCCTGATGTCGGTCACGCCGTTGCGGATCAGCACCGACCTGTCGATGCCGAGGCCGAACGCGAAGCCGCTGTAGCGGTCGGGATCGATGCCGCACGCCACGAGCACCCTGGGGTTCACCATGCCGCAGCCGGCGATCTCGATCCAGCCCTGGGACCGGCAGACCCGGCAGGGCATCCCGCCCGGCCGGGTCGACGCGCCGCGGCAGACGTGACACTCCATCGACACGTCGGCCGACGGCTCGGTGAACGGGAAGAAGTCCGGGCGCAGTCTGGTCTGCAGGCCCGGCCCGAACATCGCCTCGACGAACGCGCTGATCGCGCCCCGCAGGTCAGCCATGGTCAGGCCCTCGTCGACGGCCAGGCACTCGATCTGGTGGAACACCGGGCTGTGCGTCGCGTCCAGGGTGTCGGTGCGGTAGCACTTGCCGGGACTGACTACATACAGCGGCAGCGGCCGGGTGAGGAGCGCCCTGATCTGCACCGGCGAGGTGTGCGTGCGCAGCAGCACTCCGGAGCGCTCCGCGCCGTCGCGGCCGGCGACAAAGATCGTGTCGTACATTTCCCTGGCGGGGTGGTCGGGCGGGAAGTTCAGCGCGTCGAAGTTGTACCACTCGGCCTCGACCTCGGGGCCCTCGGCCACCTCGTAGCCCATGCTGACGAACACGTCGACGAGCCGCTCGCCCACCGTGGTGACCGGGTGCCGCGCGCCGGCCAGCGACCGGTCGGAGGGCAGCGTGACGTCCACTGCCTCATCGATGAGCACCCGCTGGTCGCGCTCGGCCTCAAGCTCGGCCTGTCGCTGGCCGAGTGCCTGCCTGACGGCGGCGCACGCCGCGCCGACGCGCTTGCCCGCCTCCGCGCGGGCAGCCGGCGGCAGCGCGCCGATCTCGGCGTTGGCCAGCGCGAGCGGTGACCGGTCGCCGGCATGCGCGATCCTGGCGGCCTTGAGCCGGTCGAGGTCGATCGCCGCCGCGACGGCCGCCAGCGCATCGTCCAGCACGCGCTGTACCTCGCCGGGAGCCAGCACGGCCACCTCCACCGGGTCATACGTATTGTTCGGTGCGGACATCTCCCTGATCTTCCTGACAGAGCCGGAGGACGCCCCGGCGGGCGAAGTCCCGGCAGTCCGGTGATTGCGCCGACTCCGGCACGAAAAATGCGGCGCTGCGAGGGCGCAGACGCGCTCGGGCGCAGGCCCGCCGGCTAGCCGAAGTCAGGCGTCCCGGCGGGCATGGTAAATCGGAACTCGGCCCCGCCGCCGGGTGCCTGCCGCACGGTGATCTCCCCGCCGTGGGCCTCCACCAGGCCCTTGACGATGAAAAGCCCGAGGCCGGCGCCACCGCGGCGCTTGGCGCGCCAGAACCGGGCGAAGACGCGGAGTGCAACCTCGGGCGCTATGCCAGGCCCCTGGTCGCGGACCGCCACGGCCACACCAGGAGCCCCTGCCACGACCGCCGGCTCCACCACGGTAGTAACGGTACCAGCCCCGTGCCTGACCGCGTTCTCGATCAGGTTCGCAAGGATCTGGTCGACCTTGTCGGCGTCCAGCCAGGTCTCCGGCAGGCCGTCGGCCGCGTCGATCTGGTACCGGTCGTCGGCATCCCCGGCCGCCACCCGGCCGCTGATGATCTTGCTCACTCTGGCCGGGATGCTGACGAGCTCCCGGTGCACTTCGATTCGCCCGGCCTCGATCCTGGACACATCAAGCAGCTCGGTGATCAGCCGGGTCACGCGGTCGGCGTCGGCGTTGACCGTCTCGAGCATCACCCGCTTCTGGTCGTCGGTGAAGCGCGGCCACTTGGCGAGCAGCGTCGCGGTGAAGCCCTTGACGCTGGTCAGCGGCGAGCGCAGCTCATGCGCGACGGTCGAGACCAGGTCGGCCCGGCTTCGCTCCAGCCGGGCTCGCTGCTCGGCGCTGCGCAGCGTGATGGCGAGCCGCTGCACCGCCCGGCCGTCCCTGCCCGCGCGCCGCCGCTCGCGCACGTATCCGACGCTGACCAGCACCTCGGTGCCGTCCGGCAGGTAGAGCGCCCGCTCGGGGTGCCTGGTCCTGGTGCACAACCCGGCATACGGCTGGGTCAGCGTCCACCAGCAGCGGTCCTCGTGATCGCGCAGCGGCAGCACCTGCCGGACATCGCGACCGAGCGCGGCGGCCGGGGCGATCCCGGTCAGGCGCGCCGCGGCGCGGTTGACCACCGTGACCGCGCCTGTGTGGTCGGCGATGATCAGGCCGTCTGGCAGGTCGTCCGCGAGGATCAGGAAGGACGGAACGGGGCCGACGGCCGACTCGGCGGTGTCGTCCGTCCCGGCCAGGCCTCGCCCGGCGCCGGCGTCGTCGGTATCGGCCGCGCCGGATGCCCCGGCGAGGGCTGCGGGAACAGCCGCGACCCCGGCCGCAGCCTGACCTGTCGCTATCCCGTCCACCACCCTGCGTCGCCTCCGGGAGGCTCCTTCGAAGCTGCCCCCCGCGGGCCGCGCCTGGCCACAGCGCCGGCGACGACAGCCATTGCGCTGACCGCACCCGTGCCACGGCCGCATCGACGGACCCGGGGGGAAGACCGCCGTCGCAGCACTGCCGCACCATCTGCCGCCGAGGCCGAACGCACCGGGTCGACGGATGACGCAACGTGATCAGACTTTAGCGGATTCGACTGGCCGGCCGACACTCCGAGATTCCGTTACGGCCTGCCGCGGGAGTGCCGGGCGGAGGCATACAGGCAGACCGCCGCCGCCGCCGCCAGGTTGAGGCTCTCCGCCTGGCCGTAGATCGGCACGGCGACCGCCGCGTCGGCGAGCTGGCGGACGCTGTCAGGCAGGCCGGAGGCCTCGTTGCCGAACAGCCAGGCAGTTGGCCGGGCCAGGTCCGGGCCGCCCGCGCCGTCGAGGACCTGGCTGGCGCTGCCATCCGCCGCGATCACCTGCAGGCCGGCGTCCCGAAGCCCGGTGATCACGTCGGGCAGTGCGGCGCCGGCGACCACGGGCAGGTGAAACAGGCTGCCCGCCGAGGACCGCACGCACTTGGCGTTGTAGGGGTCGACCGATGCGGCGGCGAACACCACCCCGGCGGCCCCGGCGGCGTCGGCGGTGCGCACGACGGTGCCCGCGTTGCCTGGGTCGCGCACACTGACGAGCACCGCAACGAGCCGCGGAGACCTGCCGAGCAGGGCGGCGAGCGGCACGTCGACGAACCGGCAGACGGCAACGACGCCCTGGGGCGTGATGGTCTGCGCGAGCTCGGCCATCACCTCGCCGCTGACCTCGTGCACCGCGGCGCCCGCGGCGGCCGCACAATCGGCGAGGTCACGATGGCGCGTCCGGCCCTGACCGGTGACGAACACCTCCGTCACCACGCCGGGCTGCCGCAGCGCCTCCTTGACCGCTTGCGGGCCCTCGGCGAGGAAGGACCTGGCGCGTTCCCTGAACGCCCGCTTGCCGAGCTGACGAGCTGCCTTCAGGGTTGCCGAACGGCGGGACAGGATGCCGTCTGGCTGCGTGCGGGCCACCCCCGGCCTGGTCACTAGGGCACCGCCCGCCCGGCCGTCAGGCTGCCTCAGGCCGCGGGCGCGTTGACGTCGGCAGGCAGTGCGCCCTTGGCGACCTTGACCAGCGCGGTGAACGCCGGCGGATCGGAGACCGCGAGCTCGGCCAGCATCCTGCGGTCGACGTCCACGTCAGCAAGCCTGAGGCCCTGGACGAACCTGTTGTAGGTAAGCCCCTCGGCACGCACCGCGGCGTTGATCCGCTGGATCCATAGCCGCCGGAAGGCGCCCTTGCGATCCTTGCGGTCCCGGTAGGCGTACGTCATCGAGTGGAGCTGCTGCTCCTTGGCCTTTTTGTACAGCCGCGAGCGCTGGCCCCGGTAACCGCTCGCGCGCTCCAGTACAACCCGGCGCTTCTTGTGGGCATTGACCGCCCGCTTCACGCGTGCCATGCGTCTGACTCACTTTCTCGCAGCGGGCTGGGTCACTTACCCAGCAGTTTCCTGATCTTCTTAGCGTCACCCGGCGCGAGTTCCCGGTACCCGGCCAGGCGCCGCATCATCGTGCTCGGCTTGTGCTCGGCGTAGTGAGCACGGTTGGCACGACGCCGCATGACCTTGCCAGTGCCCGTCAGCCGGAACCGCTTGCCGGAACCGCTGTGCGTCTTCATCTTCGGCATCTCGCCGGGTCTCCGTTCTCTCGTGCACGGGGCACGTCACTCGGGCGTGCCCGCAGGCACGGTTCGTCGCGCCGGGCAGCCGTCGCCGTCCGGCCTGGCAGCATGCGGCCCTGGCCGCTGACACCGGGGCAGCGAGCCCGGACCTGCGTCGCGGGCCGGCCCTCGCCAGCCCGCGACGTAGCTCGTTGGTTACCTGTCGGCCTCGCGCGGTGGCTTGGCCGAGTTGGGCCTGGCGGCGTCCGCGGCTACCGGGATCGGCGCGTCGGCTGACCGCCGCGGCGGTCCCGGCTTGGCCGACGTCACCGGCCTGGCC
>JBOHCP010000344.1:0-6024 GCA_050698875.1 Streptosporangiaceae bacterium
GGAGCTGGCGTGGCGCGTGTCGGCGCTGGCGCCCCTGCCGGACGCGAAGGTCTTCTTCACCCCCGGCGGCGGGTCTGACGCGGTCGACAGCGCGGCGAAGCTGGCTCGCGCCTACTGGGGCGCGGTCGGGCAGCCTGGCAAGCAGATCATCATCGCGCGCTCGCACGCCTATCACGGGATGAACGCCTTCGGCACGTCGCTCGGCGGCATCCGGGCGTTCACCGACCCGTTCGGCCCGCTCGTCACCCTCGTGGAGCACGTGCCCTGGGACGACGCCGCCGCGCTGGCCAAGGCCATCGAGCAGGCGGGAGCGGACAGGGTCGGCGCGTTCTTCTGCGAGCCCGTTGTCGGCGCGGGCGGGGTGTACTTCCCGCCCGAGGGCTACCTGGCCGAGGTGCAGCAGATCTGCCGGGACAACGACGTGCTGTTCGTCGCCGACGAGGTCATCACCGGCTTCGGCCGGACCGGCGAGTGGTTCGGCAGCGATCGGTACGGGCTTGAGCCCGACATGATGACCGTCGCGAAAGGCCTGACCTCCGGTTATCTTCCGCTCGGCGCCGTGATCGCCGGACCGCGGGTCGCCGAGCCGTTCTGGCGGCCCGGCTCGACGGAGATGTTCCGGCACGGCTACACCTACACGGCCCACCCGGCCGCGTGCGCGGTCGGCCTGGCGAACCTCGACATCATCGAGCGCGAGCGGCTGGTAACCAGGGTCAGGGAACTCGAGCCCGTCCTGGCCGGGGCGCTCGCCCCGCTGGCACACCACGAGCTCGTCAGCGAAGTGCGCACCGGAGCCGGCCTGCTCGCCGCCGTCGAAATCTCCGCAGCGGCGCGCGAGGTCGACCCCGGAATCGGGGCCAGGGTCGTCGCCGCCGCCCGCAGCCAGGGAGTCATCACCCGGCTGCTGCGCGGCATGGCCCTGCAGCTCTCCCCGCCATTCGTCATCACGGCCGCTGAGCTGCACCAGATCACCGATGTGCTGACCGCGGCCCTGGACGCCGAGCTGGCGTAGGCTCCGCAGCCGCGCGGTTAGCGCTAGCTCCGCTCGCGGGCTGGCGCGAGCGCCGGGGCTTGCCGCTGACCGCTGACCGGCACGGCGCGCCGTCGGCCCACCGCGAGCCCAATCAGCGCGCCGACCAGCGACAGCGCGGCCGAGGCGGCCATGGCCGGCTGTACTCCGGCGATGACGCCCGTGACCGAGCCCAGGTGCCCGCTGGTCGAGAAGACCGCGGTGACGATCGCGACACCGAAGACCGAGCCGAACCGCTGTAGCGTGCTCTGCACTCCCGAGGCGGTGCCCAGGTCGCCGGGCGGCACCGCGCCGAGCGCCGCGGTAGGCGTGGCCGGGATCGCCATCGAGATGCCGATGCCGGCGATCAGCAGGGGCAGCGCCAGTTCCCCGTAGCTCACGTGGGCAGTGATGTGCGCGGCCACCCAGCCGAGCCCCGTGCCTGACGAGGATCGCCCCGCCCACGTCCAGCCGGCGGTCTGGCCCGCGGCTCTCCGACAGCCGCGCCGCGGACAGTGCCGCGGCAGCGAGGCCGATCGGCACATTGATCCAGAAGATCCAGTGCCAGTTCAGGCCCTGGACGACGGCGTCGCCGACCAGCGGGCCGGCGGCCACCGCGACTCCGCCGATGCCGCCCCAGATCCCGACCTTGGTGCCACGTCGATCTGGCGGGAAGACGGATGCGAGGATCGTCAGACTCAGCGGGGTCACCAGCGCGGCGCCGAGCCCCTGGACGGCACATGCCGCAATCAGCGCGCTGGCGCTCGGCGCGAGGGCGCAGGCCGCGGACGAGACAGCGAAGATGACGAGGCCGGTGATGTACATCCGGCGCCGCCCTAGCCTGGCCGGTCGCAGAGCGCGGCAGCCGTGATGATGCCCGCCGCGAACGGCAGGGTTTACGCGTTGATCGTCCACTTGAGCGTTCCGACGCTGCCCCCGATGCCAGCGTGGATCGCGGGCAGCGCGGTGACGACGACGAGCGAGTCGAGCGCGGTCATGAAGAACGCGACCGACGTCAGCGCCACGGCCCAGCCGAGCCGGCTGGTGCTGGTGCCGTCGGCCGCGGCATCGGCGAGCTGCATGCTCCCCACATCCGGGAGACGGGCAGCGGCGCCGACGGCACCCTCAGGTCTGCCCGGACTCACCTCCCCTACGCGGAGGCTGCGGCCGTATCGACAGCCCGCGACCAGAAATCGGGCCCGTCCGCGCCCGGCCTCGGGCGTAACGCCGGCCAGCCACGCCCAGCTAGGGACCTGAAACACGCAACGACGCCGCTGACGGCCGGTGGCCTGAGCTGCGCCGGCTGCCGCTCCCTACTGCCCTGATCCCCGTGCTGCTTGCCGGATCAGCGCGTCACGCTGCGGGCCATTGTCCGTGCGCTCGATCGCGCGCGCCCAGGCCGCGGCGGCCTCCGCCGACCGGCCGGCCAGGCGCAGCAGATCCGCGTGCGCGGCGTGCAGCGGCCCGTAGCCGTCCAGTTCGCCCAATTCCAGCACCGGGGCGAGCATCGCGAGGCCGGCGCCGGGGCCGTCCGCCATGCCGACGGCCCCGGCCCGGTTCACCTGGACGACCGGCGACGGCGCGCGCCTGGCCAGCTCGCCGTACGGGCGGCGATCTGCAGTCAGTCCGTGTCATCGAACGTCGGCGCCGCGGCGTGCACCGCCGCTATCGCGGCCTGAAGCTGGTACGGCCCCGGCGACCGTCTCGTCACCGCCTGGTCGAGGATCCCCGTCCCCTCCCTGATCAACGCCTGGTCCCAAGCGGCTCGATCCTGATCGGCCAGCAGTACAGGCAGCCCGGACGGGTCCTGCCGCGCGGCGGCGTGCGAGTGCGTCAGCAGCATGAGCGCGAGCAGCCCGGCGGTCTCAGGATCGGCCGGCATCAGGCGGTGCAGCACCCGGCCGAGCCAGATTGCCTCGGCGCACAGGTCGACGCGCAGCAGCGCGTCACCGCCGGTGGCCGCGTAGCCTTCGTTGAACACCAGGTAGATGATGGCGCGCACGGCAGCGAGCCGGGTCGCGAGAGCAGCCGCGGGCGGCGCCTCGAACCGTATCCCGGACGCGCGGATCTTCCGCTTGGCGCGCACCAGCCGCTGCGCCAGCGTGGGCTCCGGGGTGAGCAGGGCCGCCGCGATCTCCCGCGTCGTCAGCCCGGCCACGTACCGCAGCGTGAGGGCAACCCGCACGTCCAGCGCCAGGGCCGGGTGACAGCAGGCGAAGATCAGGCCGAGGCGGTCGTCTTCAATGGTCGCCTCCTCCGGATCCACCGCCGGTTCCGGCGAGGCCATATCGGTCGCCGACGTCAGGCCGCGCTCGGCAATCTGCTGCCGGGCGCGAAGCTGATCGATCGCCATACGCCACGCGGTCACCGTCAGCCAGGCGCCCGGCTTCGGCGGCACTCCGTCGCGTGGCCAGGTCCGGGCCGCGGCTACGAACGCGTCCGACACGGCGTCCTCGGCCGTCTGCAGGTCTCCGGTACGCCGCGCGATCGTCGCCACAACCACGGTCCACTCGTCGCGGTAGGCGCGTTCCAGGGCCGCCCCGGTGAACTGGGTCCGGCCGGCTATGTCAGGCTCGCCTGCCACGCCTGCCCTTCCAGGATCGGCCGCACTTCCACCGTGGCATAGCGCATGATCGACATCTTCGCCGCCCAGTCGAGCGCGGTGTCCAGGTCCGGTACGTCGATGAGATAAAACCCGCCGAGGTGCTCCTTGGTCTCCATGAACGGTCCGTCGGTGAGCATCCGCTCGCCCTGCTGCAAGCAGACGCTCGTGGCGGTGTCAGTGCGGTCCAGTTGTTCGGCGGCGAGCAGCGCGCCGGACTGCCTCACCGCGACGGTGTAGTCGAGCCAGTTATCGATCACGCCTGTCCCGGTCCGCGGCGGACGGCTCTCGGCACTGGCTGGCATGGCGTAGATCAGCAGCGCGTACTTCATGTCGGCTCCTCGGTGGCTGTCATGGGCAAGCCTGCCCGCAGATTGTTCCGCCTACCCAACGGCGCCGCCGGGCCAGGATCGACAGCGACGGAATGGATTTCTCGCGACGACCGTCATACCGCGGCCATCTCGGCAAGCTCATCGGGCCGGAACGCGCGCAGCACGCAGAACTCGTTGCCGTCCGGGTCGGCCAGGACCACCCAGGTGACGTCCGGGCCTTGGCCCACGTCGACCCGCTGGGCACCGAGGGCTTCCAGCCGAGCGACCTCGGCGGCCTGGTCCTTCGGACGCAGGTCGAGATGCAGCCGGTTCTTCACTGCCTTGCCCTCCGGCACGCGCAGGAAGAGCAAGTCAGGCGCGACGCCCTCCTCCGGGCTGCCCCCGGCGCCTCCAGGCAGACCTCGTCGGCGTCGGCCGACGTGCGCCGCCAGCCGAGCGCCTGCTCCCAGAACGACGCGATGGCGGCCGGGTCGGCGGTGTCCATGCTCAGGCACTGAATGCGGATATCCATGCGGCGACTCTCCTCACGCGTTCGACCGGTTGTCCACGGAATTTCAATCGGTCCCGGTCTGGCCGGGCGGGGCGGGAAAACGCCAGGGGGCGGCGGGCGGGGCTTATCACCCAGGCTGCGCGTCCCCACTGACCACGGCGGGCTCGACGGGCTGCGCCGCTGGCCGGGCGAGCGGGTGATCGCGCGCCATCCTGACGATGGTGCCGAGCGGCAGCGCGAGTCACGGGACGTTGAGCAGCAGCACGACCGGGAAGTGCGGGTTGGCGTGGATGTCGTCGTACTCGTCGGCCAGGATGATGAGGACGACCGCGCTCATCGAATCCGACCAGATCAGGGCGGGCACGCGGATCCACTGCCGCCCGCGGGTGATCGCGTAGTTCGCCGCGACGTAGAACGGGCCGTTCCCGGGCACGTCGATCCAACAGGTTCACCGCGAAGAACGCCGGCAGGATCCAGTCGGCCCTTCGATCGCGCAGCAAAGTGACCCGCCGGAGCCCCGCGCACGTCCGGGACCGCGGCGGTGTCAGTCATCGACGACCGAGCCGCTGGTGATGACGGGGCTTGTATCGTGCCCGTCGACGCTGTCGAAGATGCCCGGCGCGTTCTGGAACTCGCCGCTTGGGTTGCTCTGCAGCACCGAGCTGTTCTCGATCGTCAGCGCGCCGGAGCCTGCGTCCACAACAAAGAAGATCGCGCCGCCGCCTTCCCTGGCGCTGCCGTTGTGGATGAGGCAGTCGTCGATCGTGACGCTGTAGTTGTCGCCGTCGGTGTAGATGGCTCCGCCGCTGCCGCCGCCAGTGGTGCCAGTCTGCGCCGGGTTCGCGCCGAAGCCGACGGCCTGGTTGTCGCCGAACATGCTGTCGATGACGTCCCAGCTCGCGTCGATGCTGCTGAGCGCTCCGCCGTTGGAGCAGCGGCGCCGCTGAAGGTGTCGTCGGCGATGTAGACCGGCGAGCCGGCGTACATGCCGAGTGTCCGGATCGCCGCGCCGCCGAGATCGGGGCCGGACGGGTAGCAGCCATTGCCGACGAATCCGGAATTGACGACCTTGAGCTGGCCACCCTCGTCGAAGATGGCGCCGCCGCCGTAGCTCGACGTGCTGGTCTGCTGGATCGCGGAGTAGGCGTCCTCGAAAGTCAGGTTCTGAACGACGAGCTGCGGATACTCCTGCTGCCAGCAGTCGCTGGTGGTGTACACCTGCTGCGGGTCACACGTGTTCATGTAGAGGATTCGGATCTGGTTGCCGCCGCTGAGGGTGACCTTGCCGCCACCATCGATCACGGTGAGCACGTGCGTGTTCAGCACTTTCGCGGTGGCGCTCATGGTGATCGTGACCGGATTCGGGCCGCAGCTGAAGGTGATGACGCCGCCCTCGGCGACCGCCTGGACAACGGCGGCGGACGTGCAGCTGCCGGGCGACGCATCGCCGATGACGTGCGCGGGATCCGCCGTGTCCACCGGCTGGGCGGCCGGCGGCACTGGTGCCGTGCCGTACCCGTACTCCGCTGGCTGGACAGCACCGGGAGGCGACGGGGAGGCGGCCGGGCTCGGCGGCGGCCCGGGGCTGGTG
>JBOHCP010000345.1:0-6015 GCA_050698875.1 Streptosporangiaceae bacterium
GGGCATCACCGCCCTGGTCGCCACCCACGACCCCGCCCTCCTCGACATGGCCGACGACGTACTCGCCCTCAACGACGGCCGCCTCACCCCCCGCTAGCGGGGGACAGCGCCCGGGCGCTCTACGCGGCGCAGTGGGCTGCGGTGGCGGCCGCGATCCAGGGCCTCCGCAGTGACCAGCAGTCCATTCGCCGACAAGGCGGACAGCAACAGCCCGCCAACGGTCTGGTAACCAATTGGGGAGACATCTTCCGCCGGGGCATTTGTCCTGGGTAGCGTGCAGCTGGGGCTACCCGGACGGCAGCGAGAGGGGCCCGGCAGGCGTGCTCGGATCGTTCACTCTCCGCCGTGTGCGTTCGGCGTGGCTGCTGGTCGGCTGCCTGACCGCCACCGTTCTCGTCGCGACGGCGCTCGTCTCGGCGCTTGCCAGCTTTTACACCGTCGCGCTGCCCGCCGCGGTGACCAGCGAGCTGCCCAGATCCGGGCCCATGGCGGTGGTCGTCTACGGTGTCACGGGCGGTGGGGAATCGGCGGCCGGCGTGGCGAGGCGGCTGTCGGCCGAGATCACCGTGGTGCCAGCACGGGTCTACCCCGCCACCTGGTCAGCCGATCTGGCTGTCCCCGGGCCACCGCAGGACGGTCAGCAGCCGCTCATCCAGGCCGCCTCCGTTACTGGCATCACGGCCAACGCCCGCCTGACAGCCGGCCGCTGGCCGGCCGCCCCGCACGCTGGCCAGCCGATCCCCGCCGCGCTGCCGACAGCGGCCGCCACGGATCTCGGGCTGCGCGTCGGCTCGGTGCTCACCGTGGCGGACCCGGCCACCGGCTACCAGACCACCATGCAAGTCAGCGGCCTGTACCGGCCCAGCCGGCCAGCCGCCCCCTACTGGCAGTTCGACACCATCGGCCCGACTGGCGTGGCGGACGACAGCGGACTCATCTACGGTCCCGCGGTCGTCAGCCCCGCGGCCTTCGGCGGCGAGGCCAGCGGCATGCTGAACCCGAGCCAGCTCACGGTGGTTGCCCTGCCGCGGGTCGCCAGCATCCGGACGGCCGACCTCTCGCCGCTGGCCAGCGAGATCAGCCGGGCAGCGAGCGCGATCGACAACTCTGGTTACCTGGCCGCCAGCACTGACATGCCGCGGCTGCTCGCCGATGCCCTGGCCGGGCTGGCCACGGCCAGGTCCCTGGTGCTCATCAGCGGTCTGCAGTTGCTCCTGCTCGCCTGCGCGGCGCTCGGGCTGGCGAGCCGGCTGCTGGCAAGCTACCGCGAGGAGGAGACCGCGCTGCTGGCGGCCCGGGGCGCGGCCCGCCGGCAGCTGATCAGGCAGAGCCTGGCCGAGGCGGCCATCGCGGTCGGGCTGAGCGCGGCGGTGGGCACGGTCGCGGGCAGCTGGCTCTCGGCAGCGCTGCTTTCGCACCTGACCGGGCTGCCCGCGCAGCGGCCGGTGCCCGGCACGGCCGCGTGGCTGGCGGCCGCCGTCCTTGCCGTGGTGTGCCTCGGCATCGTCGTCTGGCCCACGCTGCGGCCGCCGCGCCCCGGCGACGTGCGCATCCGACGCGGGCGGTCAGCGCAGCTGGCGGTCGCGATCTCGGCCGGAGCAGACATCGCGCTGATCGCGCTGGCTCTTCTCGCCGTGCGGGAGCTCCGCAGCTACTCGGCCACTGCGCAGGTGGCCACTGGATCTGGCCTCGACCCGGTCATCGCGGTCGCGCCCGCGCTCGCGCTGGCCGGATTCGCCATCGTGCCGCTGCGGCTGCTGCCCATCGCGGCCAGAGGCCTGGAGCGGCTGACCGCGCGCGGCAGCCGGTTCGGCTCTGCGATGGCTAACTGGGAGATCAGCCGCCGCCCGCTGCGGCAGAGCGGGCCCGCGCTGCTGGTGATCCTTGCGGTGGGCACCAGCACGCTTGGCCTGGCCCAGTATCAGAGCTGGCGGCAGTCGCTTCACGATCAGGCCGCGTTCGCCACCGGTGCGCAGGTCAGCGTGAACGTCCCGCTGTTTGCGCCGGCGGCGGATGGGACGAGGATGGCCAGGCTGCCTGGCGTGACCTCGGCCATGCCGGTCAGCGCGGTGCCGCAGTCCGGCTCGGGGCAGCTGGTGGTGCTTGACGCTGCGCTGGCGGCTCGCACGGTCACGCTGCGCCCGGACCTGTCGAGTCTTCCGGCGGGGCAGCTGTTCGCCACGATTACCACGCGTTCCCGTCCCGGTGTGGTGCTGCCCGGTCGGCCAGCGCAGATTGCGCTCACCGCGAGTCTGGCGGCCGGGCCTGCCAGCGCGGCACCGGCCGGACTCGGACCCGTATCGGCGACGCTGACTGTGCAGGACGCTTACGGTGTCAGCTACGCGATCCAGACAAGCGCGATCCCGGCGGACGGCCGGTCCCATGAACTGGTGGCTGGGCTCAGGGCCGCAGGCACCGGCTACCCGCTGCGGCTTATCGGCATCGCGGTCAGCTACAACATGCCCGCGTATCCACTGACCGTGCAGGCGGAGCGTGCCGACCAGTCAGCCGTGCTCCAGCTCGACAGCATCGCGGTCAGCCCGAGCGTGACCCGGCCGTTCCCGCGGCCGTTCGCCACCGGCCGCGCGGTCGCGGCGTGGCCTGCCCAGACTGCCGACCCCGGGCTTGGCTTCGAGCTTTCCCTGCTTAACGGCGTGGCCAGCGGGTCTGTCAAGCCAGAGATCGGCTCGAAGGCAACCGCGGGCGGCGCCGAGCTGATCAGGTTCGAGCCCGGCCACGGACCGCTGCTGCCGCAGCCGCCGCCGGGCACGAGTGCGACCCCGCAGCCCGGCCCGGCCGACGTGGATATTGACATCCCGCCTGCCAGCCGCCCCGTCCCGGTTATCACCACGGCCAGGTACGCGGCGACCAACGGCCTGCACGACGGATCGGTGCTCGCCGTCACGATCGCCGGTCAGCAGGTTTCCTGCCAGCTGGTGGCGACGGTGAAGGCGTTCCCTGGCGGCGGCGTGCTCGTCGCGGACCAGGTAGCGGTGCAGGACGCGCTCGCGAATCTGGGCTTCGGTGGCTCGCTGCGGGTGAGCGCGTGGTGGCTGGCCACGGCGACCGGCGCGGCTCCGGCGGACGGGCCGGCTGGCTGGACGGTAACCGACACGGACGCGCTGGCGGGCCGGCTCGAGAGCGATCCGCTGTCTGCAGCGCCGGTGCACGCCGCCGCAGCCGTCGCGGTGGGTGTTGCGCTGCTCGCGGCGCTGGGCTTTTGCGTCAGCGTGGCCGCGAGCGCGCGGGAACGCCGCTCGCAACATGCGCTGCTTGCCGCGCTCGGCGTGCCCGCGACAGCCCAGGCCAGGCTGTTCTGCCTCGAAGAAGCGCTGATCAGCATCCCCGCGACCGCGGTTGGGCTCGTGATCGGGGTCGTACTCGCGCGGGTCATGGTCCCGTCTCTCACCGTCACGGCCACCGGCGGCCAGCCGCTGCTGCCGGTGCTCGTCACGCTGCCGCTCGGCTGGCTGCTGCCGCTGGCGGCAGCGCTCGCGGTTGTTCCCGTCGTGGCCGCTGCCGTGACCGCGCTGCGGCAGCCGGACCCGGCGGCGGAACTGAGGGCAGCGGAGGCGATCGCATGAAGCCACCGCTCGGCAGCCGAGCCGAAGCCTGGTGGCGCGTGCTAACCGGCTCGGCATCCGCGGCCGCCGCCGCGCTCGGATTGCTTGTCTGCCTGTGCACCTTGCTGGCGATGGTTGGCCCGCGGGCTGGCGCGCAGCTGCGCACCAGCGCCTTGCGGCAGCTCGTTGCGACCGCGCCGGCCACGAACAAGGCCGTGATCGGCAGCGTCTCGGACTCCACCCTGGGCGTCGGTGAGCCGCTCGGCCTGGACGCTGGCCTGATCGAGCGGACCAGGGACCAGCTCCGCCGAAACCTGCGGACGCTGCCGCTCAGCCCGGTGGCGGCGGACTGGAGCAGTCTGACGACGCCGTTCCTGGCCGTGACCGGCTACGGCCCCTCGGCCGTGGCGAAGTTTCCGCCGCAAATCGAGCTCAGCTACCGCGACACGCTGGCGCGCAATGTCCGGGTCATCGCCGGCCGGATGCCGCGCGGCAGCGAACGCAGCGGGTCCACCGTGATCCTGCAGGCAGCGGTCACCGAGGCGACCGCGCGCCGGTTCGGGGTCAGGGTGGGCGCCCGGCTGCCACTGCCGGGCACGAGCATCGTGCTGGCCGTGACGGCGATCGTCCAGCCGCGTGACCCAGCCGCGCTGTTCTGGACCGCCGACCAGGTCGTGGCGACACCACAGCTTGAAAGCCCGCTGACGACGCCGCACTGGATCGGCGGGTTCTTCCTAGCGGCTGACGCCGTCCGCGCCCTGCAAAGCCAGATCAACACAGGCCCAACGCAAGTGACGTGGGTGTTCCCGCTGGCCATCGGCGAGCTCACCGCGGCGCAGGCAGCGCAATTGCAGTCCACGCTGGCCGGGGCGCTCGCTACCGCAGGCCACGTCACCGTGAGCGGCAGCCAGGGAGGTGCGCCGCTCCCGGTGCCGATTACGCTTAGTTCCGGCACCAGCCAGCTCATCGCCGGCTTCGAGGCCGAGGACGCGTCTGTGTCCAGCGTGCTGGACTTGCTGGCGGTGAGTCTGGCGGTGCTGGCGGCGGCGGTGGTGCTGATGGCCGGGTGGCTGCTGGCCGAGCAGCGACGGCAGGACCTTGCAATGTTGCGGGCTCGCGGTGCCGCCCGACGGCAGCTTGCGCTCGCCGTGCTGGGCGCTGCCGCGGTGACGGCGGTGCCGGGGGCGGTGGCCGGGGTGGTGGTCGCGGTGGTGCTGACGCCGTCGGCTTCGGTGGCGCTGAGCTGGTGGCTGGCGGGGCTGGTGGTGACGGCGGCGCTGGCGGCGCCGGTGGCGGTGACGGTGCGGACGCATCGGGGGTATGCGGCGGTTGTGCGGCCGGATGCACCGCTGGCCCGGCTGGGGGCGGCGCGGCGGCTGATCATCGAGGTCGGGCTGGTGGCGGCCGCGACAGGCGGGCTGGTGGTGCTGCGCTATCAGGGCTCGGGCGCGGCGGGGGACTTCTATGCCAGTGCCGCGCCGGCGCTGCTCGCAGTCGGCGTGGCCGTCGTCCTTCTCCGGATCTACCCGCTGCTGGCGCGCGTAGCGTTGCGGCTGCGCGGCCAGCGCGCCAGCGCGGCAACGTTCCTCGGGCTGGTGCGGGCGGCGCGGGTGAGCGCGACCGCGACGTTGCCGGCGTTTGCGATGGTGCTGGCTTTGGCGCTGGTGTCGTTTGCGGGCATGGTGCGCGGTGCGGTGCTTGGTGGTGATGTAGCGGCGTCCTGGCAGCAGGCCGGCGCGGACGCGGTGATCACGATCGCCGGTACCGGCCCGGTCAGCCCGTCGCTGCAGCACGCCGTGGCAGCGGTGCCGGGCGTCCAGCACCTCGCGGCGTTCGGCATCGCTTCGGTAGGCGACACCGCCGGCGGCCAGCTCGACGTGCTCGCGGTCGATCCGGCGCAATACGCGGAGCTGGTTGCGGGCACTCCGCTGCCGCAGCCGCCGCCAGCATTCACGGCCTCGGCCAAGGCTGGCGCGGTACCGGCCCTGGCGGCACCGGCACTGGCAGCGGAGCTCGGCAGCGGCCCCTTCGGCGTGCTTACCGCCGGCTACTACATCCAGACGCGCGTGATCGGCCAGGCCGCGAGCATGTCCGCGCTCCCCGACGTGTCCAACGGTTACCTCGTGCTGTCGCGCCGGGCGCTCGGTGCCGCGGCTCCGGTGCCGAGCACGCTATTTGTCGAAGGCCCGGACCTGAACCGGGCGGCGCTGCGGGCCGCCGTGGCGCGGCACGCGCCGGGCAGCTCGGTCTTGTTCCGATCCCAGCTGCTGGCCGGCCTTGAGGATGCGCCGCTGGAGCACGGCGCCGACCTCGCGATGACCCTCGGCGGCGCTGCGGCGGCGTGCTGCAGTCTGCTGGTGTTGTTGCTGAGTTTGCTGTTGTCGGCGTCGGCGCGGCGGCTGGCTTTGGCGCGGATGAGCACGATGGGCCTGTCGGCGGGGCAGGGCAGGGT
>JBOHCP010000346.1:0-6012 GCA_050698875.1 Streptosporangiaceae bacterium
GCCGCGACCGGATCGGCTTCGCGCGCGGGTGGCGGGTCCCGCCATGGCTGGTCGGCTACGTGCTCGGCCGCGACGGGATCGGCCTCGCGCGCGGGTGGCGGGTCCCGCCATGGCTGGTCGGCTACGTGCTCGGCCGCGACGGGATCGGCCTCGCGCGCGGGTGGCGGATCATGCAATTGCTGGTCGGCCGCAACCGGCGCGGTCGGCTCGGGCTTAGGCGCCTGAGTGGACCGGCTTACGAGGGCGGCCGTGGCGTCCGGCGCGGCCGCCACCGTGCGCTCGGCTGCGGTCGTGGGGTCGGGTGCTTCGTCCGCCGGCACCGTCGACGCCTCGGGCTCCGCCGCTGGCGCAGGCCCAGGCTCAGGCTCGGGCGTCGGACCGGGAACTGGATGCAGCCCGGGCGCCGGCGGCGGGTACCGGGACAGCGCGTACGGGTCACCGAATGCGGGCGGCTCGGGCGGGGCCCCGCCGCTGTCGCGGCCCGCTGACCCCACCGCGTTCTGGCGGTCGGCGAACTCGGCCGGGTCGACGCGTGGCATGCTCACGGTGTTGTCCCGCGAGTTAGGTGGCTGGTCCCACCGCGACATCGGCCCCTGCATGACGGCATTCTCCCGGCTTCTGGTGATCTGCTCATCGTAGTGTCGGTACGACCCGCCAGCGAGGGAACGGGCAGGCGCCCGATGAGAACCCTGTCGGCAGATCGGCGGAACGATGCAGCCAGCCAGCAAGACCGCGGTCATCTCGGCCCACCGGGGCGCGGTCACGATCGGCCGCGGCGAGCTGCATGCCTGGCTTGTCGATCTTGACGCGCCGGGACCTGCCGCGGCGGCCGCGCTGGATGCCGCCGAGAGCGGCCGGGCCGCAAGCTATCTGCGACCGCAGGACGGCGCGAGGTTCGCCGCCAGCAGGGCGGCCCTGCGCCTGGTGCTGGCTCGTTATCTCGGCGGCGAGCCAGGCGACGTGGAATTCCGGGTCGGCCAGCGTGGCCAGCCGCGGGTTGCGGGCGACGAGGTCTGGTTCAGCCTGGCCCGCAGCGGCGGTCTGGCCCTCATCGCCGTGTCGCGGGGGCCGGTAGGCGCGGATCTCGAGCGGATCGAGCCGCGCCCCGGCCACGCCGACCTGGCGGCGGCCAGGTTCACCGCACGGGAGGCGGCGCGCATCGCGGGCGGTTGCTGCGGCCCGCCGGGTTTGAGCTTTTACCGGCACTGGACCGCCAAGGAGGCCTACCTCAAAGCGGTCGGGCTTGGCCTGGCCGGCCTTCGCGACGCCGAGCTGGTGTGCGGCGCGCAGCCGGCCATCCGGTTTGCGGGCAGCCGCGTCTGCGGCTGGTCACTCTCCACGGTCAGCGTGGCAGCCGGGTACGCCGCCGCGATCGCCGGCCGAATGCCGGTGACGAGCTGGCGCTGGCTCAGCACCGGCCGGCCGGCGACTCCGGCACGGCCGGCAAGATGATGCCGGTAGCTGACCCGAGCCCGATCCTGACGCCATCGAGGCCGGGCGCGGTCGCCGTGATGGTGACCTCGTCCGCGTCCTGGAGCCACGAGCGCGACGTCCCGTCCGGAAGGGAAATGGGCTCGGTCCCGTTCCAGCCAAGCTCGATGAGAGACCCGCGCTGCCCTGGCTCCGGACCGCTGACCGTCCCTGAGGCGTACAGATCGCCGGTGCGCACGGCCGCCCCGTTCACGGTCAGGTGGGCGAGCATCTGCGCCGGGCTCCAGAACATGGTGGCGTACGGCGGCCGCGAGATCAGGTGGCCGTTGAGCCGGACCTCGAAGTCGATGTCCAGTCCCCAGCCGGCCGCCTCGATCAGGTAGCGCTGCAGGCTCGCGTCGGCGGACGGCGGCCGTACGCGCGCGTGCTGGAGCGCGGCGAGGGGCAGGACCCACGGCGAGACTGTCGTCGCGAAGGACTTGCCGAGAAACGGGCCGAGCGGCACGGTCTCGAACGACTGGATATCGCGCGCGGACCAGTCATTGACCAGGCACACGCCAAAGACGTGTTCGGCGAACCGCGACACAGGGACTGGCTCGCCCAGGTGGCTGCGCGCGCCGACGACGAACCCGAGCTCTGCCTCGAAGTCCAGCCTGTCAGACGGCCCGAAGGAGGGGACCTCGGCGCCAGGCGGGCGGGCCTGGCCGCACGGCCGCCTGACGGCGGTACCGGACACCACGACCGAGCCCGCGCGCCCGTGGTAGCCGACCGGCAGGTGCTTCCAGTTCCGCGGCAGCGGCTCGGCGCCCGGCCGGAAGATCCGCCCGGCGTTGGCCGCGTGGTTCTCCGACGCGTAGAAATCGACGAAGTCCGCGACGGCGAACGGCAGCTGCAGGCTGACCGCGGTGGCCGGCACGAGCAGGTCCTCGATGGCGGAGCGGCACTCGTCGTCCGACAGCCAGCCGGTCAGGCTGTCCCGCACCTGAGTCCACGCGTGGTCACCGGCTGCCAGGAAGTCATCGAGGCGGCCAGCCCGGAACAGGTGCGCCCGGGCAGGCAGCAGCCGGTCGGAGGCGGTGGTCAGGTCGAGGACGTGGTCGCCGATCGCCACCCCGACCCGGTACTCCTCGGCGTGGTCAGCCGCCGTGTAGGAGCCGTAGGGGAGCGCCGCCAGGCCGAACGGGTGATCAGGCGGTAGGCCCAGCCACCCCGCTGCCTGGCGCATCCGTCCTCCCTCGCTGCCCGGTCAGGCCAGCGTAGCGACCGCGCACGAACCAAGCGCGGCGACAGCTCGACGGCGTTCCCGTCATCATTCGGCCGGTCCGCACGGACCGATAGCTTGACGTCAAGATAGCCGGCTCACTAGGCTGGCTGACAGATAGCTTGACATCGAGATACTTAGCAAGTTGCGGCCCCGCACGCATGGCGGGCGCGCTGCGCGGCAAGATGCATGCAGGGCACAAGATGCATGCAGGGCACAAGATGCATGCAGGGCACAAGATGCATGCAGGGCATGAGTGCAGGGCAGTGCGGCCTGCAGCCGCGGTGGCCAAGCCGCGACCTGTGGGCCCAGATTGCAGGAGGCCAAGTCATGACCGGGAACAGCTTCGGCAGCGCCGCCGAATTGGGCGTGGGCGGTACGAGCTACCAGATACACCGGCTGGACGCCTTGCCCGGTTCCGGTGACCTGCCGTACAGCCTCAAGATCCTGCTCGAGAACCTGCTGCGTTCCGAGGACGGGCTGAATGTCAGTGCCGACCAGATCACCGCGCTGGCCGACTGGGACCCGGCTGCCGAGCCCGACACCGAGATCCAGTTCAGCCCGGCGCGCGTGCTGATGCAGGACCTGACCGGAGTGCCCGCCGTGGTCGACCTGGCCGCCATGCGGGAGGCGATGCGCGCGCTTGGCGGCGATCCCGGCAAGATCAATCCGCTGGTGCCCGCCGAGCTGGTGATCGACCACTCGGTGATCGCCGACGTGTTCGGCAGGCCGGACGCCTTCGAGCGGAACGTAGAGCTGGAATTCCAGCGCAACCGCGAGCGGTTCGCGTTCCTGCGCTGGGGCCAGGAGGCGCTGCGCCAGTTCAGGGTCGTCCCGCCCGGCACCGGCATCGTGCACCAGGTCAACATCGAGCACCTGGCGCGCGTGGTCATGACCGCGGCGGCCGATGGCGGCGCGCGGCTAGCCGCGTACCCCGACACGTGCGTCGGCACCGACTCGCACACCACCATGCAGAACGGCCTGGGCGTTCTCGGCTGGGGCGTCGGCGGCATCGAGGCGGAGGCGGCCATGCTCGGCCAGCCCATCTCGATGCTGATCCCGAGGGTCGTCGGCTTCCGGCTGACCGGTGAGCTGCCCGCCGGCGCGACAGCGACCGACCTGGTGCTCACTGTCACCGAACTGCTGCGGCGGCACGGCGTCGTTGGCAAGTTCGTCGAGTTCCACGGCGAGGGCGTGGCCGCGGTGCCGGTCGCGAACCGGGCCACCATCGGCAACATGAGCCCCGAGTTCGGGTCCACCTGCGCGATCTTCCCGATCGATGCCGAGACGCTGGCGTACCTCCGGCTGACCGGGCGCACGGCGGACCAGATCGCGCTCGTCGAGGCCTACGCCAAGGAACAGGGAATGTGGCACGACCCGGCTGGCCGGGTGCGCTACTCGGAGGACATCGAGCTCGACGTGTCCACTGTGGTGCCGTCGCTGGCCGGCCCGAAGCGACCGCAGGACCGGGTCGCGCTGGCGGACGCCAAGGCCGCATTCCGCGACTCGCTCGGCGGCTACGTCGCGCTGGACAGGCTGGACGACGACATCGCCGGGACGTTCCCCGCTTCCGACCCGTTCGTCGCCGCGAGCGAGAACGGCGGCGGCAGCGGCCGGACGCAAGCACCCGGCGGCGCGGCGGCACGCCGCCGTTCGCGCCCGACCGACGTCACCCTCGACGACGGCACGCAGACCACGGTCGACCACGGCTCGGTCGTGATCGCCGCGATCACCTCGTGCACCAACACGTCTAACCCGTCGGTGATGGTCGGCGCGGCGCTGCTGGCCAAGAAGGCGGTCGAGGCGGGGCTCGAGCGCAAGCCGTGGGTGAAGACCACGCTCGCGCCCGGCTCGAAGGTCGTCATGGACTACTACGAGCGGGCCGGCCTCACCCCTTACCTGGAGAAGCTCGGCTTCAGCCTGGTCGGCTACGGGTGCACCACGTGCATCGGCAACTCCGGCCCGCTGCCGGAGGCGATCAGCGCGGCCGTCGCCGACAACGACCTGGCCGTCGTCTCGGTGCTGTCAGGCAACCGCAACTTCGAGGGCCGGATCAACCCCGACGTCAAGATGAACTACCTGGCGTCACCGCCGCTCGTGGTCGCGTACGCGCTGGCCGGAACCATGGACATCGACCTGATCAACGAGCCCATCGGAACGGGCTCGACCGGGCAGGCGGTGTATCTGCGCGACCTGTGGCCTGCCCTCGCAGAGATCGAGTCCGTTGTGGAGACGGCCGTGGCGGCGGAGATGTTCACCCGTGACTACGCCGACGTGTTCGCCGGCGACGAGCGCTGGCAGGACCTGGACGTCCCGCCAGGCGACACGTTCGCCTGGGATCCCGGCTCCACCTACGTGCGCCATCCGCCGTACTTCGAGGGGATGCAGGTGACGCCCAGCCCGGTGAAGGACATTCACGGCGCCCGGGTGCTCGCGGTGCTCGGCGACTCGGTGACCACCGACCACATCTCCCCGGCCGGCGCGATCAAGACCGACAGCCCCGCCGGGCAGTACCTGACCTCGCATGGCGTGCAGCGGCCCGACTTCAACAGCTACGGCTCCCGGCGCGGCAACCACGAGGTGATGATCCGGGGCACCTTCGCCAACATCCGGCTGCGCAACCAGCTCGCGCCGGGCACTGAGGGCGGCGTGACGGTTAAGCTGCCCGGCGGCGAGCAGATGCCGATCTACGACGCCTCCCGGCGGTACCTCGACGCGGGCACGCCGCTGGTCGTGCTGGCCGGCAAGGAGTACGGCTCGGGTTCGTCGCGGGACTGGGCTGCCAAGGGCACCGCCCTGCTCGGCGTGCGGGCGGTCCTGGTGGAGTCGTTCGAGCGGATCCACCGGTCCAACCTCATCGGCATGGGCGTGCTGCCCCTGCAGTTCAAGCCGGGGGAGAGCGCAAGCTCGCTCGGGCTCACCGGGCACGAGGTGTTCGACGTCGTCGGCATCGAGGCGATGAACTCAGGCGCAACGCCGCGCGAGGTGACCGTGCGCGCTGACGGCAAGCAGTTCACCGCGATCGTGCGGATCGACACACCGGGCGAGGCGGAGTACTACCGGCACGGCGGGATCATGCAGTACGTGCTCCGCTCGCTGCGCGGCTAGCGGCTTTCAGCGAGGTCAGCTCGCTCCACTACTGCCGCAGCCCACAGGCGCGCGGCGCCGGAACCTGAGGACTCGCTGCACAAGCAGTATCGGCTGGGTAAAGATCACGGCATATCCGTCATAAGCCCAGCTAGCTCCCGTCCGGCCCGCTACGGTCGGTGCGTGCACAGCGGTCAGGCTTGCATGGGAGTGGGATTGCTATGGCTATAGCC
>JBOHCP010000347.1:0-5984 GCA_050698875.1 Streptosporangiaceae bacterium
TGGCCAGCCAGGCGACCACGTTCGGGTGCTTGTGAGTGCCGTAGTTGTCGAGGATCATGTGCACTTCCAGTCCGCTGGGTACCTGCCGGTCGATGGCGCGCAGGAACTTCAGGAACTCGGTGTTGCTGCCGCTGGCCGTCCCGGCGGGCCCGGGCAGCGGTCCTGGCCGTGCTGCTCGGCGTCAACATCGGCCCCAACCTGAACTATGCAGGGTCGCTGGCCACTCTGCTGCGGCGGCGGGTCCTGCGCGAGCACGACACCGAGCCCATGCTGGGAGAGTTCACCCGGCTCGGGCTGCTCACCGTGCCCGCAGCGCTCACCGCGGCGGTGCTGGCCTTGTGGGCGGGCTGCACCTGATCGGAGGCACGACCGTGATCACCTGGATCGCCGAGGGCACCTGGCCGGCCTGCATCGACGCCGCCCGCGCCCTCGCCCCGGCCAGCGCAGACGCCGTGGTGCTGCATGGCACCGGCACCGACGCCCCGGCCGCCGCGCACGGCGCCTACGCCGGGCTGCTCGGCCGCGGCCGTCCCGACCGGGACCCGGCCCGCCAGGTAGACGGTGCCGTCGATTACCGCTCCTCCGGTCGGCTGACGGCAGGGATTCGGTCACTTCAAGGCTTCGTTGTTGTGCACGATGCACCCTGGCGCTCGGCGCGCTCGAAATGGCGTCGACATCGTCGACGCCCACGGTGATGGCATGGGTTAGCAGCGGCCAGGACCGCCCGGTCGCCTCCTAGAAGCGGGGTGCCCGCTCGCGCATCTGCACCTTGAAGTCGTCGTCGTGACCCGAGATCATCACGGCGCCGCCCTCAGGTCCTCTCGGCCGCGGTGAGGTTGGGGTCGCCCCGATCGAACCACCTGGCCTCCCCGGCTTGGAGGAGTCGAGGATGGAGCACGCTGACCTGTCCCGCATTCAGGAGCAGTTCGGGATAAGAGTCCGGGAGCGCGTGCCGCGAGCACCGATTGCGCGGGTTGTCGTCTTGCAATATGGCGATGTGCCCCGCCAGCTAGCGCTCCTTGACAGCATGCAGCAGCGTGACACCGAGCCACGGACCGCCGTACCAGTACCCGGGTCCGAGCCCGCGCAGGGCGCCGTGGCCGATGTGCGCGGCGTACTTCCTGGCGATGAGCGAGGGGTCGGCGACGAGCAGCTGCCCGCCCGGGCGCAGGACCCGCATGGCCTCGTCCAGGGCACGGTACCGGCCTTCGGGCGAGTGGATGTTATGGATCGCCATCGCGCTGGTCACGACGTCGAAGGAGTCGTCCGCGAACGGCAGCGCGGTCATGTCGGCCGTGTGCACTTCCACCCGGTCTGCGACCCCGGCCGCGGCGGCGTTGGCGAGCGTGACTTCGGGGCTGTTGCCGCTCTGGTCCCTGGACCACAAGTCCGCGCCGACGGCCCGTCCCGCTGGCAGCCGCAGGGCCGCCTCGATGAGCACCGCGCCGCGACCGCAGCCCAGGTCCAGCAGCTGCTCGTTGCCCTTCAGGCCGGCCCGGTCCAGTTCGCGCTCCCAGATGCGAAGCTTGCCGCGCAGCGTGGTGTGCAGGAAAAACCCCGCGTGGGCGAGCAGGACCGTCCCAGCAGTCGCCGTCGCGATCCGGCCTGCCCGACACCGGGCTGCGGCCAGGCAGCAGGCCACCCCCGCGGTGGCGAGAACCGCCGGGATGGCTGGTGCGTCAAGGCCGTAACGCGGCCAGGGAAGGTGCGGCAGTGGGGAGCCATTCCGGTCCTCGGGCATAGGGCTTAGCCTGGCAAGCGCACGGCCTGGTGTCTTGGACAAATGTTCCGCTCTGGTGGTCAGCGCCGCGAGCACAGCCTTAGCTGGCTCGCGTCGCGTCACGTGCGTGCTGCGTGCTGCGTGCCAGCCCACGCGACGCTGTCCACCGCGAGCCAGGGCGCGATGGCCACGGCCGCGGGCGTCAGCCCGGCGAAGGCTATGACGTCGCGGTGGAGGTGCGACTGGTCGGCGTAGCCGCTCTCTGCCGCTACCAGGGCGGCGCGGTCGCCCGCGGCAAGGCGGTGTGCCGCGTGGTCGAAACGAACCAGCTGGGCGGCCCGCTTGGGGGTGAGGCCGACCTGGGAGCCGAACCGGGACCACAGACGTTTGCGGCTCCATCCGACCTCGGCGGACAGCTGCTCGACCCGCACCCGCCCGTGGTTCGCCGCTATCTGCTCCCAGGCGAAGGCAACCTCCGCGTCGACCGCCCATCCCGCCTCGTAACGTAGAGTGAGCGCGGCCCCGGCGATCGCGAACCGGTCCTGCCATGAGTCGGCGGCGCGCAGTTGCTCCTGGATTCGAGTGGCGTCGCGGCCCCAGAGATCCTCGAGAGCAGCCACCGTCCCGCCCAGCGCCGAAGAGGCGCCCAGCACCGCGTGCGCGACCAGCGGAGACAGTCGTACCTGCAGGCACTCGATGTCCCGGCCCTGGCCTCGAACCCTGCCGGGCGTGAATCCAGCGACGATGCTCCCTCGCTGCTGGTGACCGCTGACATCCTCGACGAGCAGCCCGTCGCCGAAGTCGAAGAAGAGCGTGACAGCCGGGTAGGGGACAACCTGAATGTCGACGAGGTCGTCGGCTCGATTGCGGAACCCAGCCATGCTGACCCCCGCCAGCAGACCCGGCCATGACGGGACCGCGATCTCCTGCGGAGCCACAGACGCCACAACCGGCTCGCCGGGACGCATGCCGCCACCTTACGAGCCACCACGATAGACGGGGCACTGGCGCGATACTCCGACACGTCGCCCGTGCCCGTGAGCACCCCGGCACCGGCCCCCCGGCCAGGATTCGACAGACGCCGATTGCCGGGGCTCTGTCAGCTGGGGTGCCCGGCGGTTGCGGCAAAGTCCAGCAGCAGTTTGCCGGTCGTTTGCGGGTCTTCCATCATCGGGGTGTGTCCCACGCCGGCCAGCAACTCGACCCGGGCCCCGGGCACGACCTTGTATGCGGCAGCCGACGAGGAGCGCCACCGCTGGTCGTCGGCACCGAAGACCACCAGCACCGGCAGGCCCAGGTCGGTCAGCCGGTCGGGAAGGCTCCGCTGCCCGAGATAGGCCAGCGGCGCCCGCATCGCCTCCGCAAAGGATCGGTGCGTCATTCCCAGCACATGCTTGATGAAGGCGTCGGGAATGTCGACGGGGCGCGCGAAGCCGGTGCGGGCGGCCTTCCGGATGGTGGCCTCCGTTTTCAGGTGCCACAGCACTGGCCCTATCAGCGGGGCCAGTATGAGGCGGAAGATCCGGTTCTCAGGGATCTTGGCGTCCGGATCGGGGCCCATATCGATGAGCGCAAGGGCCGCCACCGCGTCGGGCCGTTGCTCGGCCAGGGACGTGGCCACCGTACAGCCGGAGGAATGCCCGATGACCGTCACCCGGTTCACGCCGAGTTTGTCCAGTGCGGCACCGACCCGTCGAGCCTGAGCAGGGATGTCGTACTCGTCGGCGGCGCTCGCCTTCCCGGGGCCGGGGAGGCCGACACGGATGACACGGAAGCGGTCGGCGAGCAATGGGGCTACCGGGTCCCACAGCGCCAGCGGGACCGCAGCGTTGCTGAGCAGGACCAAGGCGGGCGCGCTCGGCTTGCCGTCCTCCACGACGCGGATATCACCATCGTCAAGCCGAACGGACCGGTGACCAGCATCCGGGTCACCCCATGTGTCCTTTGCTGTGTGCGCGCTTCCAGTCATGACTGCCAGCTTCGCAAGCGCACTGCCGGGTGTCTTGGACAAATGTTCCCTACTGCCTACTGGCCACGGTCTGCTCCGGGTGTCCGGCCGAAACTGGAGCCTCAGCTGTCGCCGAATTACTGCCAGTCTCCATTGGGTGGCCCGGGTGGCCGGGCGGGAGGATCGTCGGCGGAGCCTGCATTCCGGCGGCTGGGCCGGACTGCTCCCAGCCGACGCGCTCGATCGGCAGCGCGCCGTGGCTGATCGGGCCGCGGTAGACCGGGCGCTCTCCGAAGCGACGGAAGAGCGGCTCGGACGGAGCCGCAGCCTCCGTGACGTGGCGCAGCGTCTGCCGCGGCCTGGCATTCCACAACTCGGGTCCAATCCACACCTCGACCCGATGGACGCCGCGTACTCGGCGGCCTCGAGCAAGCGGCGGGGATCGCGGCCGCCCAAGCGGACAGCGCTGGCGTGCAGGTCGACCCGGATGATGTCCAGCTCACGGTGCATGAGAGTGGCCGAGTAGTCGGTCGCCAGCTGGCGGACCGCGCGCCCATGGCACGCCCGGCGTCGTAGACGACGCCCTTAAGCTTCACCGCCGCGGTCCCACCCGGCCCACGGCGATCATCTTCTGGATCGCTTGGCGGATCACCCCAGCTCCCTAGCGGCATCAGCTCGGGAGAAGCCCTCGGCGAGGAATCACCGGTACCGGCACGATACGGTGGCTGGCTCGTGAAGCGGCGCCGGTGATCTACGACACCGGGACCGTCTCTTCGAGCCGGCGCTGGAAGTTCCGGGCCCACCCGAAGCTCGGCCTCGCCACCGCTGAGCATGAGCTGAGCGTCCCGAAACGTCGCTGAGCGTGCAGCGATCCCGCCGTTGACCCCCTCTGCTACCGGGAGGTGGCTGGCGGCCGACAGCCTTGACTCTCACCCTGGGGGAGCCCGCACACTCGTTTCGCCGGGCGTTCGGCCCGACGGCGAGGGAGCCGGCACGGGAGAGGTCAGCATCGGGGGAGGTCGCCCGGCGGTCCCGCCTGACGCTGAAGGCGCTCCGCCGCTACGACGAGCTCGGCGTGCTGGTGCCTTCGCGCGTCGATCAAGCCTCTGGCTATCGCTACTGCGACGCCGCCCGGCTCGACGCGGCACGCCTGGTCGTCATGTTGCGCCGGTTGCAGATGCCGCTGCCGGCGATCAGGGAGCTGCTCGCAGGTGATTCCGCAGACGCGGCAGCGCGCATCGCCGCGCACTGGCGCGACGCCGAAGCCGCACACGACGCGCGGCGCGATCTCGCCAGCTACCTCGTCGACCGGCTGAGCGGAAAGAGGCCCGTCATGTACGAAGTCGGCACACGACAGATGCCCGAGCGGAGCCTGCTGTGCCTGAAAAGCAACGTTGACGAGCAGGGATCTGGTCGTTCGGCAAGGAGTTCGTTGCGATCCTGCGCGACCGGCCGCTCCCGAAGATGGAAGGACGCGAAGGCGCGATGTTCTGCATCTGGTGGGGCCAGGTGAGTGCCGCGACGGACCGGTCGAATTCTGCACGCCGGTTCCGGAGGCAGAGGCACACGCTCTCGCAGGGCACTACCCCGAGCTGACCTTGCGAACCGAACCCTCGCACCGCGAGGCCTTCGTCCTACTCGGCCCCGTACACCGGAGAGAACACCGTCCAGTGGGAGCTCGCCTCCGAGGCGCTGCGCACCTGCGCGATCGAGAACGGCATCGATCCGGAGGGTCTTCAGCTCAGGCCCGAAGACCTCGGCTCGCGGATCACCTACTTCGCGGGCGGGCCCGTCACCGAGCCGAGCGTCCCCGACTGCGACTTCGCACTGCCGTTCGCGTGAGACCGGCGGGAGTGCCCCGGCCCCATTGCCGAGAGCCTTGCGACGGCATCTGTGCCGATGTGACCTGGGTGACTCGTGAAGCGACGCGGCGTGACCTACGACACCGGGGCGGTCTTCTCGGGCCAGCGGGGCGGGGGGATCCCGACGCGCCCGAAGCTCGACCTCGCCACCGCGGAGCGCGAGTTGCAGATCGCCCGCGACGACCTGCACTGCAATGCCGTGCGCTTGATAGGGCGCGACGTTGACAGGCTGGTGCAGGTCGCTGAGTGCGCCCTCGCCTCGGCCTCGAAGTATGGCTATCACCGGCGCTCTGGGGCCGGCCTGCCGATGAGACGCTCCACTACGACGTTTCAGCAGCCGAGCGTGCCGAGCGGCTACGCCAGCAGCACCCCGATCGTTTCGTCCTTGTCCTCGGCAGCGAACCGACGATTTTCATGCAGGGCATCGTGCCGGGCAGGGACTTCACCGCGCGCA
>JBOHCP010000348.1:0-5974 GCA_050698875.1 Streptosporangiaceae bacterium
CTCGAAGCCCCGCCCGCGGTGCTCCCAGCCCGACTGCGCCGACGCGCAGGGGCAGAAGGCGTCCTAGCGGTCGACGGTCGCGCGGAGCCACCCTCGGATCTAGCCGATCGCCCGCTCATGCCGCGCATCGTGCGCGACGGTGCGCGATCCTTGCTGCGTGCTGCTCAGGTCAGGGAGGTGTAGAGGCTCCGGGCCAGGTCCGCCGTTCCGGCCCAGTAGGGCGACGCTTCGACTGCCCGGGCAAAGAGCCAGCGGAATATCCGGTCGAGGTCCAGGTCAAGCAGGCGCGCCATCCGGCCGGACTTACTGACTTGGTAGGCACGTAAGAGGGCCAGAATGCTGGCTTGACCAGGAGGAACAGCTGCGGCAGGGCCCGAGGGTCGTGTTACTACGCGCCGCGGTGACCTGGGGCTATTCGACCGGGGTCGGCAGCTCGTAGTCGAGGATCTGGGCCGGCTCACGCACCTTCAGGGCGGCGAGGATCTGCCGCTGGCGATTGGTCGTCGCCGAGCGCTTGGCGACGCGGCCCTCGGTGGTCTCGAGCGTGACCAGGTGCATCCGGTCGAGTTCGTGACGCAGGTTGCGCCAGGTGTCGCCCGTGGCGTTCTCGGCGACGCGGATGAGGAGCAGGCCGAGCCAGCAGAGCTGGATGTGGCTGCGGATGCGGTCCTCGCGGTGGTGGTAGACGGGCCGCAGCCGCAGCGAGCCTTTCAGGTCGCGCCATCCGTGTTCCACCTGGTACAGCTGCTTGTAGGCGAGCGCAAGATCGGTGGGGCTGAGGCTGTCGTCCGAGGTCCGGATGAGCCACTTGCCGTCGAAGTGGGCGTCCTTCGCGATCGCCTGTTTGTCGGTCCGCAGCTTGTGGTCCTTGGTCCGGCGGAGGAACCGGGCGAGCCCCGGTGTCTGTCGCAGCTCGCCGACGAGCTCGTCGCGGCGCTGCTTCGGCCACTCGTCCGATCCGGTGATGCGCTTGCCGAGATACGCGACGAGGTTGGACCGCACGATCTCGTCGCGCGCCTTCGCCTCGGGGTTGACGCAGACACAGAAGCGCTGTGCGCGTGCTCCTTCGCCGACCCGGACCTCCTTCACCGACAGGTTCCCCTCAACGAGGTGGTAGCGACCGGGGCGGGCAAGGGCAGCCTTCGCATCGGTGCTCGCCGAGCGGAGCTTCTCGCAGACGATGTAGTGATCGCCACCCCCTTGCAGGTAGACGCGGTTGGCGGCCGAGTTGAAGCCCGAGTCGGTCACCCACAGGATGCGGTTCAGCATCCAGGAGCCGAGATCGTCCTTGATGCGCCGGATGACGAGCTGGTCGGAGGTCCTCCCCGGGAAGGTCCAGCACCGGATCGGGATCCCCTCGGCCGTCACGGCCATGGCGATCACGACCTGCGGCAGGTCCGGCCGATGGTCCTTCGAGTGCTTCGAGAACTGACGGAACGCTGCTTCGCCGGGCACCACCTGTCCCTCGCCGCTTCCCGCCTCGGCCTCCTTGTCTTTTCCGGCCTCGCTCGCGGCCACGAGCTCGATCTCCTCGTCGGCGACGTCCACCTCCCAGTAGGTCGAGGACGTGTCGACGAAGATCACGTCGCAAGACAGGTTCAGCAAGTTCGCGGTGCGGTCGAAGATGCCCGCGGCGATCTCGCCGAGCGCATCGAGGAGGAAGTCCATCGCCGCGTAGGCCGCCTGGTCGTCGAAGGCCGGGCAGCCCGGCAGCGCGACCCGCTCGGTGACCCAGGACAGGCACGCGAGCTTGGAGGCCGGCTCCAGGCAGCGCTGGGCCACGAGCGCGAAGAGAACCCGCTCGGCCACCTCGCCGTCGAGGCGCCGGTCCCTCGCCGCGTGGTGCAGCGCGCGGGCGATCCCGAGGCGGTGCCACAGTTCGTCGAGCACGTACGCGCCGCCGAAGCGCCGGGCGTCGACGATCTCGACGTCGGAGCCCTCCGTCGCGGCGACGGCCTCGGCAGGCTCGAGGAACCGGCCGATCGAGGCGACGAGCCGCCGCAGCGCCTCCCGGTCGACCTTGTCGGCCCGGCCAAAATTGTGGATCACCCTGGCGACGGGCGTCCCGGTCACCGGGTGGCGCTCGTTGTGGGCGAGCTGGAGGTAGCTGACGACCGAGCCGTCCTTGTTCGCCCGGCAGGTCTCCCGCAAGTACACGCCTACCAGATGACCACATCTGCCAGCTCAGGTCAACTACCCGTGTGCCTACGCCATTCGGCGTTTCCCGCCCTCATCCGCGCGCCTCACCAGGGACGATGCTCCGGAGGACCGGCGAATCTGCCTACGAAGTCAGTAACTCCGGTCCGGGAGGCGACGGCGCCAGCGTCAGCATTCTCGATGAACACCCGGTTGAAGATGTGCTGGGTCACGTCGTAGGCGGGATCTCCGAGGTAGGGCTTGGGTCGATGGCCAGCCACGGCTCGCGTTCGGCGGCGAGGACATTGCCGGCGTGCACAACGGTATGAAGGAGCAGTGAATCGGCGCTGCTCCGGGGGAGCTCGCGGAGCAGGCGGATGCCTTCTTTCGCTAGCAGTACCTCAAGGCAGTTTCGCTCGTCCGGGCTCCGGGCCTCATAGCGGCTGGCCCAGTAGTCGCACATGTCCGGCAGGGGCCGGAAGCGGTGGCCGGGCGGGGGCTCAATCCAGAGACGCTGCAGCAGCCCTGCGATGACAAGGTCGTGCTGTTCGGGAGGCGAGGCGCGCAACTGTGTCCCCGGCCGGCACAGCTCGAGGAGGAGCACCGTCGCCTCCGCCAGCTCGTTTGCCTGGTAGAGACGAATCGCTCCGGCTCCGGCCCACGTCCGAAGGCCGTCGGCCTCGTGGGCGGCCTCCGGGTGCGGCCAGCAGACCTTGAGCACGAAGTCTGTGCCGACGTGGTCGCGCGCAGGGGCTACCCAGGAGGTCGAGCCGCCGGGAAGAAAAGGGTCGCCAATTTCGATCTGCCAGTCGGCGGCGATCCGCGCGACCACGACGGGCAAGTCGGCCAGCCAGTCGGCGGCGATCTGCGCGACCAGGACGGGCAAGTCGGCCAGCCAGTCGCCGCATCCCTCGTCGGCAGCCGCCCGCGCCAGCTCATCGGGGATGACGAAGCGTTCAGCCACGCCATAATTCTCGCGCTTAGAGAGCGGCCCGCGTGCCTGACGCCTCCGAGTGACCATGAGCTCGGCCCAGGGACGCTCAGACACATGCGCAGACTTACGAACCGAATGCGCGCATCTGCCGCGCCTCGAGCGTCGCGTCTGTCGCCTGACGTGCCGGGGGCGTAGGTTGCGGGGCATGTCCGGTCTCAGCCAGCACCTGGCGGCTGCAGGGGTCGAAGCGGACACCGACCCTCTGACTGCTTGGGTAGCGATGCGCAGGGCAGAGGGAGAGGCGGTGACGATCATCGACTTGTACGAGATGGTGGCGTCACCGCGGGGTCTGGCCGCGCACGAGCTACCGCTTGCCGAGCGCAAGAGCATGTGGGCCGCGGTCATGCCCGCGCGCAGGCCAGGCTTCCAGCAGACCGAGGGTTCCGACCGGGCCGACGACCCGCCGGCGGTCGTGCCCTACGACCAGTCCTGGCCGGGTCGCTTCGCCGGATGGAAGGCGCGGCTTTCTGCGCAGCTGGGCAATGCTGGTCAGCGGGTTGAGCACGTCGGCTCGACCTCTGTGCCCGGCCTGGCAGCCAAGCCTGTCATCGACATCCAGGTGAGCACGCCCGACCTTGCCGCTGAGAACCTTTACACCGGGCCTCTCGAGCGGGCAGGCGTCCAGCTTCGGTACCGGGACGACCAGCATCGTTTCTTCCGGCCGTTCCCCGGACGGCCCTGGGACGTCCACGTCCATGTCTGCGCGGCGGGGTCGCGCTGGGAGCGCAGGCACCTGCTGTTCCGGGACTACCTCCGCGTCAGTGCTGAAGCCCGGGCGGCGTACGTCGAAGTCAAGTTCGCCGCATCGCGCCTCTGGCGCGGCGACCGGATGGGATACAACGCAGCAAAGACGCAGGTGATCCTCGCCATCATGGAGAAGGCCGAGACCTGGGCTGCCCGCGGTCGCAGGTAAACGCGCTCTCGCTGTGCCGTGACGCGCGACGGACAGTACGCGGCGAGCGTGTCTGAGGAAGCGCGCTCATGCCGCTGACGGTCGTGCAGTAGTCGGATCAGATCAAGCAGCCTTAGCGTGCCGCTCGGGCGGTCGGCTGACCGATCGGTGGGAGATGTGGAGGCCATCACGACGTGATCGGCAGGGACGCGTACGACGTTCAGGGCATTCGAGCGGCTGAGCGGTAATGCTAGCGATCACTTCGAAGTCCTTGATGCAACGGATCTGGCCGTTGCATCAATACTTACTCGTGGACGGGAGGCAGGCGACGTCGGCAATCGTGGCACCGGCGGACTTTGAGGCTGCGTTCCGGGAGCACTTCGCCCCGGTGCACCGTTTCATCGCGCGGCGGGTCGGCAAGGCGCTGGCCGACGACCTGGCGGCCGAGGTGTTCGCGACGGCGTACCGGCGGCGCGGCGCGTACCTGCCCGAGCGCGAGTCGCTCGGGTCCTGGCTGCACGGGATCGCTGCCAACGTCGTTCGCCGGCACTGGCGGGACGAGCAGCAGCTACTGGAGCTCGATGCGCGAGTGGCGCGTGACAGGCTCGGGCTGTTCCCGGTGGCGCACTTCGCCGATGCGGCCGACGAACGGCTGATGGCGGCAACACTGGCACCGACGATCGCAGGGGCGCTCGCAGCATTGAGTCGTGAACAGCGTGAGGTGCTGCTGCTGCACGTGTGGGCGGACCTCAGCCACGAGGAAATCGCCACCGCGCTCGGCATCGCGCTGGGCACCGCACGGTCTCGGCTGTCGCGCGGCCGCGCGGCGCTGCGCGCGCAGCTCGGCGAGTTCGACTTCGATCAATGGACCTTCAGGGAGCGCGACCTTGCCTGACGAGATCGACTTGCTGCGTTGGTTCCGGGGGGACACCCCGGATCCGGACGGCGCTGCCTGGAGCCGTGCCCGGACCTTGGTTGACGAGGTTCGAGCCGAAAGGCACGGAACGCGGGGCACGCTCAGGTGGTGGCAGCAGATCCGCTGGCGGCCGGGCCGGCGTGTCACCATCACCGCGGCGGTGGCCATCCTCGTGACCGTCGCCGCGCTGATCGCCGTCGTCCTGCAGGGACCGCCGACTCTGAGTGGTCCCCTGACCTCCGCCTGGCAGCCGGCCCGGCCGCTGCCCGGCGGCGCTCAGCACCCTGGCGCTTCTTCGGGTACCTGGCGGCTCACGAGCTACCTCGTCGCCCGCGGCTGGCACGAGAACACGGCGGGCCCGGAGCCCGGTCTGCTGACCTGCCCGACGGCTTCGACCTGCTACGTCGAAGGCGACAACTCGACATCGCCGAGTGGTCCGGCCGACATGGACTCGCTCTACATCTCCACCGACGGCGCGCAGACCTGGAGCGTCCTCCCGGTGCCGTACGACCTCACGTTCACCTCGGAGCTCTCATGCGCGTCCGCGACGGACTGCGCGGCCGCCGGACTGTACTACGGGCATCAGCCCGTCTATCTCACCACCGCGAACGGCGGTCACTCATGGACTGTGAACCCGCTGCCGGCCGACGTGGGCCAGATAATCAGCCTCTACTGTGCCACCGCGACGACGTGCCGGGGACTCGCCTCGGCCACCGGAAAGGCGCTGAGCCCGGGCTTCAGCTTCATCGCCGACATGCGGTTCTTTGTCACCTCCGACGACGGCAGGCACTTCACGGTGCGGCCGTTCCCCAGCGGTGAGTCGATCGTCAGCGTGAGCTGCCCGACGGCTCTTCACTGTGTGGCAATCGGCGTGTATGACAAGCTCGATGCCGGGTTGGCACCAAATCTCGACCACGGCGTGTTGCTAACGTCCGATGACGGCGGCATGACCTGGCGGCAGCGCACCTGGCCAGTTGGCTTCGGCCCCGGTGCGACCCCGAGGTCACCTGCACGGATGCCAGCCACTGCGCGATGA
>JBOHCP010000349.1:0-5924 GCA_050698875.1 Streptosporangiaceae bacterium
GCCAGTGAATGGGGGCGTCGCGGTGGCCGGGGATGTCGGCGGCCGTGGCATACGGCGAGCGGCCCGCGAAGACGACGGCCGGGAGGCGGTTGCGCTGCGCGTTGTGCCAGGCTCCGCCGAGGTTGAGGGTGCCGGCATCGACGTGCACCATGACTGCCTGCGGCGTCCCGGTGACGAAGTAGTGGCCCATGGCCGACGACAGCGCGACGAACTCGTGCGTGCACAGCACGGCGCGCGGACTGGGGGTCTTGCCAGTCCGGGCCGCGGCCAGCGCTTCTTGCACCGGCGCCGTGTCGGTGCCGGGGTTGATGAACAGGTGCTGCACTCCTTCGTCGGCCAGCGTCCCGACGAGTTCCGCGGCGGCGTCGGTAAACACCATGGCTCAGTCTCCGATCTCGCCAGGCCGCGTCAGCGCACGGCATGAGCATGCCAGTTGCCAGGATCCGCCGGCGCGCCCGCTTCCGTCCAGCGACGCAACCCGTCAGGCGGGAACGGGGCCGTTCGGTTCCCGGCCTCAGTCCAGTCCCGGCCGGTAGTCGTCGATCTCCTCCGACCTGATCAGCCCGTCTTCGACACAGCGGGCGAGTAGCGCGAAGTTCGACTTGCACGGCCGGCCCGCGGCCGCAAACTTCGCCCTCGCCCGTTCGATGTACGTTTTGACGGTGGTCACGCTGACCGGCTGGCCGTCGGCCTTTCTGAGTCGGCGCGCAATCGACGCCTGATCCATGCCCTGAAACAGGTGCTGCAGCGCCTGGCGCTCGCGGTCCGAGAGCCGCACGACCTGGAGCAATCCCCCTGCCATCGAAGGGGTGACATAGGGCCAGTCCTCCGCGACGGCGACGATCGTGTCCACGAAGTGGTCCCGCTCGGTTCGCTTGTCAAGGAACGCGCATGCGCCGGCATTCATGACCGTCTGCACGACCAGCGGCTTCACGTGCACGGAGAACACGACGACCCGGTAGCCGAGGTCGCTCAGATGGGTGACGCGGTCGGTAACCATGACTCCGTGGAGCTCAAGATCGAGCACCACGACGTCGGCGGACTTACCGGGGCCCGCAAGGACGGCGTCGATCGAGTCGCCGGCAGCGACGATCGTAACCCGGCCGTGCGGGTCGGCGGCGAGCCATGCCCGCACGCCCTCGACTACGACGTCGGTGTCCTCTATCAGAGCGATGCGGACGCGCTGGCCCAGCGGGCTTGCACCCATACCCAACCTCCGTCGGCGTCATGACTGGATTCCACTGCTTCGTGCAGGCAAGGCACGGGGGAGTCAAGTTCAGCGTCAGCCAGGATCGCGACGACAATGTCGTCGCGAGATGCGACCACGGTTACGCGCGCCCTGGTAGCCGTCGCGGCCAGCACCGCGATGATCGGCTCGGTGAGCGCGCGACGGATGCTGACCGGCAGCAGCGGGATAGCGCCGGCCGGGGGCATCAGGTCAACCGCGATGCCTCGCCGCTCTGCCGCGTCGGCGCAGGCCTGAAGTTCGTGCCAGAGTTGGTCGGGCACCTCATCGGACTCGACCAGGTACCGCCGCAAGCGGGTCACCGCCACGGCGGCCTGCTGCCGGGTCGGTGGATCAGTCAGATCGAGAGAACCTCGTGCCAGGCCGTCAAGCAGGTGGTCGACTGCACCGGTGATCGTCTCGTACCTGATCCGCCTGGCCGTCTGCATCGCCTCGGCAACGATGTGCGCGGATCGCGTCCTGGCCAGCTCATCCTCCGCTTGGGCCCCGCGCAGCGCCATCGCGGTGACCATCCTGCTGCCGACGAACACGGTGATCTGCAGGGCGCTGATTCCGCAGCAGAGGGCGATGAACCGAGCAACGCTCACCCGGCTCGCCGCACCCGTCGCCGCCAGCGTGATGCCGCCGATTAGCACGTTAGCCGCATAGAAGACAAGCAGTTCGGTCAGCTGTCGGCGCCACAGCGCAAGCACAGCGAACCAGCCGACGACGGAGAACGGCCAATCGACGTGGCCGATCACTCCGCCGGGTGCCACGACGGACCCGACTATCGAGCCCGCCAGCAGGATCGGGCATATGACCAGTGGCAACGCGATGCCGTGCCCGCCACCCCGCAGCACCACCGCTGCGGCGATGACACCGAGAAGCACGAAGACGAGCCAGGTCAGCGCGTCTGCAGCCACGAAACCGTACCGCACCCAGCTGTCGACCACGACGGGAGCGACGCCCGCCACTTGCCAGCCGAGCGTGACCACGATTGCCACCCACAGGCCAGCTCGGTCGTACCGCTGCTCGACGCTCGCTACTGTTTCGCTCGCCGCGCCCTGCTCAGCTACGGGCTCGATGGATTCGGGCCGGGTAACCAGGGACCCGGTCGGCGTTATCTCGGTCAGGAGCGGCTGGCTAAGCACGGGCCCACTGAAGATGAACCTGCGTTCCTGCGCCCGGCCGGGACTGCACGGCGGACGAGCCGCGAGCGGCGGCCATCCTCCCCGCAAGGTCCTCGCGCAACCCGAACCCCATGGCGGATACCAGCGCAGGCTCGAATCCCCGGCCCTGGTCAGCCACCGTTACCTGCACGGTGTTGTTCTCGTCGCGAAGCTGGATCGTGGCGCGCTGCGTTCCGGCGTACCGGACGACGTTTTCCAGCGCCTCGGCGACAGCCCCGGCAAACGCATCGGCTATGTGCGCGGGGACCAGGCAAGTCTGCAGGTCGACCGCTACGTCAAGCGCCTCGTACCAGGCTGCCACCTTGGCCAGCCGTTCGTCGAGTCGCGTCTCTACCGCGCACGTGCTGATGACTCCCGCCATGCCGCGCAGCGCGTCGAGCGCCTCGGCGGCGCGCTGGCGCAGAGTGGCGCTCGGCCGCTGTGTACTGGTGTGGAGTGCCATGGTGAGGATGGTCAGCGGCCCGTTGTGCACCATGCGCAACTGGGCGCGTTCATCCTCCCGGCGCGCCGCTGCCAGCACCGATGCGGCCTGCGCCTCCTCAAGATCGGTGAATGCCCTGACGGCCGAACGCTCGGCGCGTAGCACGATGGCCATCACTATGGCGGTCAGAATCGACTGCGTAACCATCAGGACACCCGCGTACTCACCGCCGTCCGGGCTGCGCGCGAGCCGCGAACCGACCACCATCGCGCCGGCGTCGACCAGGCAGAAAGGCAGCCAGAGAACTGGCTTGCCAGCAAGCTGCGCGCTCACGACGGACATGGCAGCGGTGAGGCTGACCCAGCTAGTCGAGCCTGCCAGCGCGCTCGCGGGCACCAGGAATCCGATGGCGAGGCACAGCGCTGCCGTGACCAGCAGGTCCGTCCCGACCAGCCAGTCCCGCAAGCCGCGGGTCCACGCCACGGCGACGTAGCATGCGGTCCACGCTGCGACGATTGCCACGGCTGGCACCAGGATCCACCACGACAACGGCGCTCCGCCGGCCAGCAGCCCGGACGTAACGGCGGTCACCCCGACGCCGCCCCGCAGCACAGCTACCATCCTGGCGATCGCGGGGGCGCATCAGCCTCAGCCCGGCGAGATGTCCCGCATCAGCTGGTGCGCCTCTACTCATGCGCTGACCCTAGTCAGATAGCTCGGGTATGACTGTTAACGGTCTTCCAAGCTAACTGCAGACACCGGCGGATATCAGCCGAAGATAACAAAGGCTGCCATGAAAGCAGCTGTCAACTTGATGCGCTGGCCCCGTGTCGCTGCCCTGCTGGGCCGGGACGCCTGCGGCGGACCGCCCCCCTCGAGTCTGCCTGATCGCAGCGGTCCGCCGTCGGCGCCGCCCTGCTCGTGGACCGCTCATCGATGCCTGAATCGGCTCAGTCGTCGACAGCCAGTCCGCGCTACCAGCATGCGCCGCCGCTCGGCCGTTGGCATGTCCTCTGTGCGGAGGTCAAGCATCGGCGGCAGCGGCACCTGGCCGACGTGCTCGCCGTGTATCTGGGTTAGGACGGGACGCTCATGACGTGGCTCTCGGTGAACTGCAGCAGTCCCTCGCGGCCGAGCTCGCGGCCGACGCTGCTGCCGTTGAACCCGCCGAACGGCGCGCGCTCGTCGACCGTGGCGTTGTGGTTGTTGACGAACGTGACCCGGTGCGGAGCTGCCGGGCGACGTGCATCGCGTGCTCGGTGTCGGCCGACCAGACCGACGAGCAGAGCCCGGACCAGGTGTTGTTGGCCATCGCAACCGCCTCGGCCTCGACGTCGTAGGGGATCACCGGCACCGCCGGGCCGAACTGCTCCTCGGTGACGGTCGTCAGCTCATGCGCCGGGTCGGGCACGAGCAAGGGGAGCAGGTAGGTCCCGTCGTGCCCGCCGACGAACTCGCCGGCCGTGAGCACCTCGGCGCCGGCGGCCCTGGCCTCCTCGCACAGCCCCGCGACGTAGTCGCGCTGGCGTGCGGTGTTCGGCGGCCCCATCGTCGCGGCCGGGTCCAGGCCCGGTCCGACCCGGGTGTTCGCTGCCCGGCCCGCAGCCCATCGACGACCTCGCGGTAGCGGCCGCGCGGCACGTAGAGCCGCTTGACGGCCATGCAGACCCGCGCCGACGGCGCGGGCTATGTCGGCGGCCTCTGGCCGGCTGCGGGTCTCGCCGCCGGCGGAGTTCCCACTGTTCGGACTGGATGCCTCGTGGCCTGGTGCGCGGTGGGTCGAGTCGTTTGGCGATGTGTTCGGCGATCCGCCTCGGTGGGTGTCGCTGGGTCATCAGAGCCCGGCCGGCAAGGCGGTTCGCGGGCGGATGGGCGGCGTTCACCGATGCCGTGGCGGGCGCGTATCTGGTCGCCGTTGGCGTGGGCGCCGAGCCGGAGGGCCTGCCCCTTGCTGTGCTCCTGAACGGCAGCGCCTACCATTTCGAGCTGGATCAGCCGCTGGCGTCCGAAGTGCGGTCGAATTCAGCGCGGGCGGCGGACATATTGGCTGAGGAGCCGTCATGGCTGCGGCGGGACTGGCACGCTGACCACCTGCGGGTGATGCGCGAGCTGGGGGATCACATCGCGGGGTGAGCGTTCCGGCGGCTGGCACCAGCGGGTCTCGGCGCAGAAGCGGACATCGTCGCCGGCCCACGCTCGAATAAGGATCGAGCTGCGCGCCGCCGGGGCTACGCAGGCGGTGGCCACCGCTTTACGCGCTCCTAGGGAGATGCTGCAATGCCGAGAGAAGCGGCACCTGCGACCCTCGGGGCGCCCTTCTCGTAGAAGACGTCGAGTTCTTCGATGGTGAAGCCCGCGGTGGTCAGCAACTCGACGATAGGCCGGGTGAAGTGGCATCCGCCGGCAACCCGCTGCTGCAGCCGGTCCAGGCGCCTTTGCCACCGGCGGACCCGCTCATCGGGGGCCAGTCCGTGCTCGAGGAAGTGCAGCGTCCCGCCGGGCTTGAGGACCCGCCGCATCTCACGCAGAGCCGTGGCGACGTCCGGGATCGTGCACAGCGTCCAGGTAGACAATGCGGCGTCGAAGCTGTCGTCCGCGAACAGCAGCAACTGGCCGTCCAGCCCGGACCGCTGCACCGGAACAGTCGTTGCGGCCAGGCGCCTGGCGGCCAGCTTCCAGCCGACGTCGGAAGGCTCGACCGCCGCAACCTGGGCCACGGCCGCCGGGTAGAAGGGGACGTTGAGTCCCGACCCGAAGCCGATCTCGACCACATCCCCCGCAAGACCCCCGCAAGCCCGGCGCCGCAGTGGCTCTACCGCCTTGGTGCCGCACGCTACGTTGATAATTCGCGGGAGGACTCGCTCGCCATAAAGTCCCATGACTGCCTCCTCAGGCGCTGCCTTCTTCGTCCGATTGTGCCTCCTGGTCAGCGCAGTCGCTCAGAGCCTTGACAGCGCGGCCAGCCCGGCCGGGCTGCGGTCGGGGTAAGTGCCTGACGCCTGAATCGTGATCAGCCCGACTGCGCAGGCGGTTGGCGGACCGACCGCGGCCGCATCCACGGACCTGGCCGCGCGGCTGGGCCCAGGGG
>JBOHCP010000350.1:0-5913 GCA_050698875.1 Streptosporangiaceae bacterium
GGCTGCGGCTGCGGCTGCGGCCGTGGCCCGGGCGCCTGACCGGGCCGCGGCGGCATCGGGGGTCGCCCCGTCAGTCCGGCCGGCCTTGACCGTGGCTTGGTGATGCTGGCGAACGATGCGCCGATCCACGACGCGACTCCGCGCGCGCCGTTGGCCGCGCTGGCCATTGCCGCGATGACCGCGCCCGGCCGAGACACGCCGCCGCTCGGCGGGGCCGCCATCAGCGACGATATCGGCTGATCCTGCGGCGCGGCTGGCGGCGCAGCGGGCTGCGAGGTCGCGGACGAGCCATTCCGGCTCGCGTAGGCCGGAGCCGGGGCAGCAGTGGCCGCGGCGGCCGACGGCACCGCGGTAGCTGCAGAGTTGGTGCTCGCCTTCTCGGCCGGCGGGACAGGCGGCACTTCAGCAGCGGCGTCGGTCGACTCAGCAGCTGGCGAGCCGTCGCCGTCCTCGCTCTCGGCGGGCGTATCGCCCAGCACGGTCTCGCCGTGCGCTGGCGATGGCTCCGCGCGGTTCTCCACCCCGTCCTCCTCAGCACGGCTCACTGCCAAGAGGTTATCCCCAAGTCAGCGTTATCTGACTCGTCACAGCCAGATGCCCTCGACAGCTCCGTTATGTCTATGACGTCTCTAGCGGCCGACGCGTTGCCCCAGGCAGCCTGCGACCGCTCAGCAGGCTGCTGATGGCTATGCTGCGCCCCCGAATTGACCCGTCAGTTCCGTTATCTCACGGCACGATACTCGGTCAGCCTGCACTACTGCCACAGACCGGAGAACCATTGCTGACCTGAACCGCGCTCCGCAGCAGCGCGCTTACTCTGCGTCGGATCCGGGAGCCGGGTCGGCGTCGTCCGGCGTGCCCGGCTCGGCGGCCTCGTCGGCCTCAGCCTCCACAGCGGCGCCGTTGCCGGTGGCTTCCGCGTTCCGCGCGATCGCCACGAGGCTCTGGCTCTCGCCCAGATTCACCAGCCTGACGCCCATGGTCTGGCGCCCGGACAACTTGATCTCAGAAGCCGCGGTCCGGATGACGCCCCCCGCGGAGGTGATGGCGAACACTTCGTCGTCCGGGTTCACCATGAGCGCGCCGATGAGCTCACCCCTGGCATCGACAATGCGCGCCGTCACCACGCCGAGGCCGCCGCGACCCTTGACCGGGTACTGATCGGCCGGCGTGCGCTTGGCATAGCCGCCGCCGGTAGCGACGAGCACGTCGGCCCCTTCTCGCACCACGTGCATGCCCAGCAGCTCGTCGTCGTCGGTGAATCGCATCCCGATGACGCCCGAAGTGGCCCGGCCCATCGGCCGCAGCGCCTCGTCGGTAGCCCGGAATCGAATCGCCTGAGCGCGCTTGCTGACAAGCAGCAGGTCCTGGTCCGCCGACACCAGGCGAGCAGCGATGACCTCGTCGTCTTCGCGCAGGTTGATGGCGATGATGCCGCCCGACCGAGGCGAATCAAAGTCCGTCAGCCTCGACTTCTTGACCAGACCAGACGACGTCGCGAGCACGAGGTACGGCGAGACGTTGTAATCGCGCAGCGCCAGCACCTCGGCGATGTGCTCGTCGGGCTGGAACGCCAGCAGGTTCGCCACGTGCTGACCGCGCGCGTCTCGCGCGGTGTCCGGTAGCTCGTAGGCCTTCGCGCGGTACACGCGGCCCTTGTTCGTGAAGAACAGGATCCAGTGGTGCGTCGTGGTGACGAAGAAGTGATCCACGATGTCGTCGGTGCGCAACTGTGCGCCGCGTACGCCCTTGCCGCCACGCCGCTGCGCCCGGTACAGGTCGGCCCTGGTGCGCTTGGCGTACCCGCCGTGCGTGATCGTGACGACGACGTCTTCCTCGGCGATGAGGTCCTCAACGGACATGTCGCCGTCGTAGGCGATGATCTCCGTGCGCCGGTCATTGCCATACTTGACGGCGATCTCGGAGAGCTCGGTGCTCACGATCTCGCGCTGCCGGGTCGGGGACTCCAGGATCGCCTCGTAGTCGGCAATCCGTGCCATCAGCTCCTCGAGCTCGTCGACTAGTTCCTGACGCTCGAGTGCAGCCAGCTTGCGGAGCTGCATGTCCAGGATGGCCGTGGCCTGGATCTCGTCGATCTCCAGGAAGTCCATCAGTCCCTCGCGGGCGACCGCTGCCGACTCGCTGGCCCTGATCAGCGCGATGACTTCGTCGATCCGGTCGATCGCCTTGACGAGCGCCCTGACGATGTGCGCGCGCCGACGGTCGCGCTCAAGCAGGAACCGGGTGCGGCGGACGATCACCTCAACCTGGTGGGCGACCCAGTACCGGATCACCTGGTCCAGGCGCAGCGTCCGCGGCACGCCGTCGACCAGGGCGACTGTGTTGACGCCGAAGGTGTCCTGCAACTGGGTGTGCTTGTACAGGTTGTTCAGCACGACCTTGGCGACGGCGTCCCGCTTGAGCACGATGACAAGGCGCTGACCGGTGCGGCCGCTCGTCTCGTCGCGGACGTCGGCGATACCCGCGATTCGACCGTCGCGAACCAGCTCGGCGATCTTGGTGGCGAGGTTGTCCGGGTTGACCTGGAACGGCAACTCGGTGGCGACCAGGGTGGTCCGCCCCCGCGGGTCCTCCTCCACGTTGACGACCGCGCGCATGGTGATCGAGCCGCGTCCGGTGCGGTAAGCATCGCGGATGCCGCGCCGACCGACGATCTGCGCAGCGGTCGGGAAGTCCGGGCCGGGGATCTGCTCCACGAGCGCAGCAAGCAGTTCCTCGTCGGTCGCGTCGAAGTGGTCCAGGTACCACTGCACCCCGGCCGCGACCTCGCGCAGGTTGTGCGGCGGAATCTTGGTCGCCATGCCGACCGCGATGCCCTCGGAGCCATTGACGAGCAGGTTGGGGAACCGGGCGGGCAGCACGACGGGCTCGGCCGCCTGGCCGTCGTAGTTGGGCCGGAAATCGACGGTCTCCTTGTCGATATCCCGGAGCATTTCCATGGCGAGCGGCGCCAGCCGGCACTCGGTGTACCGCATCGCCGCCGGCGGGTCGTTGCCTGGCGAGCCGAAGTTCCCCTGGCCGTCGATCAGCGGCATCCGCATGGCCCACGGCTGCGCGAGCCTGACCAGCGTGTCGTAGATTGCCGAGTCACCGTGCGGGTGGTAGTTGCCCATGACGTCGCCGACGACCCGCGCGCACTTGTTGTAACCGCGGTCGGGCCGGTACTGGCCCTCGTACATCGCCCACAGGATGCGGGTGTGCACTGGCTTGAGGCCGTCGCGGACATCTGGCAGGGCGCGCCCAACGATGACGGACATCGCATAGTCGAGGAAACTCCGCTGCATCTCGACCTGGATGTCGACAGGCTCCATCCGGTCGTGACCGGCAGCGTCGGCCTCCGGCGTGGTCACGTCAGGCACGGCACAATCCTTCCCTCAGGCATCTCGCCTGGTGTTTCGCATCCGCCCGGTGCGGCCGAGAATAAGGACACTGCCGAGCGCCGGGCCGAGCCCGTTCCCTTAAATGTCGAGGAACCGGACGTCCTTGGCGTTCCGCTGGATGAACGCGCGCCTGGCCTCGACGTCCTCGCCCATCAGCACACTGAACAGGTCGTCGGCCTGGGCCGCGTCGTCCAGCGTGACCAGGCGCAGCACCCGCCTGGCCGGGTCCATCGTGGTCTCCCACAGCTCGGTGGCGTTCATCTCGCCGAGGCCCTTGAACCGCTGTACGCGGCCGTGCGGCCGCGGGTCACGCCGACCCTCGGCGATGCCAGCCTCGATCACCGCGTCCCGCTCCCGGTCGGAGTAGGCGTAGCCGGGCTCGACGCCCCTGCCCTCCCACTTGATCTTGTACAGCGGCGGCTGAGCCAGATAGACGTGACCGGCCTCGATCAGCGGCTTCATGAACCGGAACAGCAGAGTCAGCAGCAGGGTCGTGATGTGCTGTCCGTCGACGTCGGCATCCGCCATCAGGATGATCTTGTAGTACCGCAGCTTGGCGAGGTCGAACTCGTCGTGAATCCCGGTGCCGAGCGCGGTGATCATCGACAGGACCTCAGTGTTCTTGAGGATCCGGTCGATTCTGGCCTTTTCCACGTTGATGATCTTGCCGCGGATCGGCAGGATGGCCTGGAAGTGCGGGTCCCGGCCGCCCTTGGCCGAGCCGCCGGCCGAGTCGCCCTCCACGACATAGACCTCGCACTTCGCCGGGTCCCCGGACTGGCAGTCCGCCAGCTTGCCGGGCAGGCCCGACCCGCCCATCAGGCTCTTGCGCGTCAGGTCGCGCGCCTGCCTGGCGGCGATGCGGGCGCGCGCCGCCTGGGTGGACTTGAGCACGATGGCCTTGGCCTCGCCGGGGTTGCGCTCAAACCAGTCCCGCAGGTGCTCGTTGCACACCTTCTGGACGAACGACTTGGCCTCGGTGTTGCCGAGCTTCTGCTTGGTCTGGCCCTCGAACTGCGGCTCCGACAGCTTGACGTGGATGATCGCGGTAAGGCCCTCACGGACGTCCTCGCCGGTCAGGTTGTCGTCCCGGTCCCTGATGAGCTTCTGGTCGCGGGCGTACCGGTTGACGATGGTGGTGAGTGCCGCCCGGAAGCCCTCCTCGTGGGTCCCGCCCTCCGCCGTGTTGATGGTGTTGGCGAAGGTGTACACCGACTCGGAGTACGAGCCTGTCCACTGCATCGCGATCTCTGCGGAGATGCCGGCAGCCTCATCACCGAAGTCGATGACGCTGTCGTGCACTGGCTCCTTCGTCCTGTTGATGTACCGCACGAAGTCCGCGATGCCGCCGTCGTAGCAGAAGCTGGCCACGGTCGGCGCGTCGCCGGCCGCCATGTCGTCGGACGTGTCGGCCGTCGCGTGCTGCGGTCGCTGGTCGGTCAGCGTGATGGCCAGGCCCCGGTTGAGGAACGCCATCTCCTGCAGGCGCCGCGACAGCGTCTCGAACGACCACTCCGTGGTCTCGAAGATCGACCCATCGGGCCAGAACGTGATGATCGTGCCGGTCTCGCTTGCACGCTCGCCGCGCTGCAGCGGTCCGGCCGGCTCGGAGTTCGCATACGACTGCCGCCAGACGTAGCCGTCCTTGCGGATCTCTACGTCGAGCCGGGTGGACAGCGCGTTGACCACCGAGACGCCGACGCCGTGCAAGCCGCCGGACACCGCGTACGACTGGCTGTCGAACTTGCCGCCCGAGTGCAGCGTCGTCAGCACCACCTCGACTGCGGGCCGCTTCTCGACCGGGTGCTCGTCCACCGGGATGCCGCGGCCGTTGTCGAGAACCCGCACCCCGCCGTCGGCGAGCAGCGTCACCTCGATCCGGTCGGCGAACCCGGCCAGCGCCTCATCGACGGCGTTGTCCACCACCTCCTGCACCAGGTGGTGCAGGCCACGCTCACCGGTAGAACCGATGTACATCCCTGGACGCTTGCGGACGGCTTCCAGGCCCTCCAGGACCGTGATCGAACGTGCGTCGTAGGACAAGCTGAAGCTCCTCTGGACAGGGCAACACCCGGACGGCCGACGCATCCCCCACCCGGCACGCCCACGTGCACTTGTTCATTTTACCTGGCCAGATGCCGCGCCTCAGCCGTACGTGTCACGCGGTCCGCGGCCGCCGCGCACTCGCCACTGACCCGGCTTGCGGTCGGGCCCGGCAGGGCCGCGGACCTTCACCCGCAGCACGGTCCCGTGCCCGAGCTCCTGGTTCAGCCGCAGCACCAACTGGGCCGCCAGCAGCCGAACCTGGGTCGCCCAGGCGGTCGAGTCGGCCGCCACGGTCAGCTCTCCGTCGGCTAGCCGCTCCGGCCTCGTGTGTCCGGCCAGGTCGGCACCCACGATCTCCGCCCATCGCCCGAACACCGAGCCAGTCGCCACCGACAGGGCCCACCCCTCGGCGTCCAGCAAGCCGCCGATCGCCGACGAGAAGGACACTGGGTCAGCGCGCCGCGGC
>JBOHCP010000351.1:0-5897 GCA_050698875.1 Streptosporangiaceae bacterium
GCCCTTCCTGCCGCTGGTGAGACAGCCCACGCTGATCGTGTCTGGTGCCGACGACCCGATCATCCCGCTGGCGAACGCGCGGCTGATGCACCGGCTGATCCCGTACGCGCAGCTGCACGTCTTCGCCGGCGGGCACCTCGGCCTGGTCACCGAGGCAAGCCAGCTCGCTCCGGTGGTGAGCGAGTTCCTCACCGCTGAGCGGCCGGCATCGGGACGGCCCGCGCCGGAAAGGACCGCCTGACATGGACCCGGTTGTCGGCCCGGACTTCTACGCGCTGGAACAGCTGCTCGACCCGGCAGGGCTACGGCAGCTGCTCGCTGTCCGCGAGTTCATGGAGAAAGAGGTCGCCCCCGTCATCAACCACTACTGGACCAGGGAGGAGTTCCCGCACCACCTGCTGCCCGGCCTGGCGGCGCTGGGCATCGCGGGCCTCGCCTGCGAGGGCCACGGCTGTCCCGGCGGCGACGCGCTCCTCGACGGCATGATCGCCATGGAGCTGGCCCGCACTGACTCCTCCATCGCTACCTTCATGGGGGTACACGGCGGCCTCGCGATGGGCTCGATCTACCTGTGCGGGTCGCAGGAGCAGAAGGACCGCTGGCTGCCGGCGATGGCCCGGATGGAGAAAATCGGCGCGTTCGCGCTCACCGAGCCGGACGTGGGCTCCGGTGCGGCCGGCGGCCTTACGACAACCGCGCAGCGAGACGGCGACGTCTGGGTGCTGAACGGCCAGAAGAAGTGGATCGGCAACGCCACCTTTGCCGATCTCGTCATCGTCTGGGCCCGCGATGTGGCCGACAACCAGGTCAAGGGATTCCTGGTGGAAGCGGGCACGCCGGGCTTCACGCCCGTCAAGATGCGCGACAAGATCGCTCTCCGGGTGGTCCAGAACGCTCAGATCACGCTGGACGACGTCCGGGTGCTTGAGGCCAACCGACTGCAGCTGGCCACGACGTTCCGCGACACGGCGCAGGTGCTGCGGCTGACCAGGGCCGGGGTGGCGTGGCAGGCCACCGGGTGCGCCCGCGGCGCCTACGAGCGAGCGCTCGGCTACGCGATCGAGCGCCAGCAGTTCGGCCGCCCGATCGCCGGCTTCCAGCTCGTCCAGGACCTGCTGGTGAAGATGCTCTCGAACGTCACCGCGTCCGCGTGCCTGTGCGTGCGACTGTCGGAGCTGCAGGCCCAGGGCCTGGCCAAGGATCACCACTCGGCGCTCGCCAAGGCGTTCTGCACGGTGCGCATGCGGGAGACCGTCGGGTACGCGCGGGAACTGCTCGGCGGCAACGGCATCCTGCTGGAAAACCAGGTCGGCAGGTTCGTGGCCGACGCCGAGGCCATCTATTCCTACGAGGGCACCCGCGAGATCAACACGCTGATCGTCGGCCGGGCCATCACTGGCCTCGGCGCCTTCGTGTGACCTCGCGCCGCACGACGCCGACCCGGTCGGCCAGCTCAGGCGGCCGGCTCAGCCGGCGTCGTGGCCAGTGCGGCCACGACGGCGAGTTCGGTGTTCACCGAGTTAGCCAGGCGCGCAATGCCCCACACCGCGGTCAGCACCGCGAGCACTTCGATCACGATCTGCACGGGGGCGTCGCTGACGCCTTCATGGTAGATGAACAGCCCGAGCAGCGAGCCGACAACGGGCTCGAGGACGGCGAACGCCGGGAGGGAGGCGGCGAGCCCGGCAGCGCGGAAGGCGTTCTGCTGCACGGTGAGCGTCAGCATGCCGCAGGCCGCGAGGAGGTACAGCCGGACGTCGCCGAAGACCCCGAGTCCCAGCGGGCCCACAAGCGTGGCCACGGTCTTGGTGAGCGCGTCGGTGACACCCGCCCCGACTCCGCCGCCGACGCTCAGCGCCAGAGCCCGCCGCGGTCCGGCCCACCTACGTGAGACTAGCCAGCACAGTACGGCGACGACGGCCGCGCCAGCCGCAGTGGCGCAGAGCGAGGTGGCCGGAGCCGTCCGGCCGCCACCCGACGGCTCGGCCGCTATCAGGAACACGACAAGCCCGGCCACCACCGCGATTCCGGCCGTCCATTCCGGCAGCCGCAGGCTCCTGCCGTCGGCGCGCGCGGCGAGCAGCAGTGCGAGCAGCAGGCCGAGCGGGAAGACCGGCTCCACGACCAGGAGCCTGCCGAGATCCAAGGCCACCGCCTGCAGCAGGTAGCCGGCCACGACCGCGACAAAGCCAAGGAGCCAGCGGCGGGTCCGGATCAGCCGCATCACGAGCGCTGGGTCGAATGCCCGGCCCGAGGTCATCGTGGCTGCGGCTCGCTGCTGGGTCACCGAGGCGACGGCATAGCTCAGCGCCCCGGCCAGCGCAAACCCCATCGCTAGAGCCTGCTGCCCTACCCCGGTCAATGAGCCGGCCACCTGCCTTCCAGCACGCGGCCCGAGGGTCGCCAGCCAAGGTGATTAATGCGACGATGGCATACACTCCCGGCATCCGCCAGCCCCTGACGGGTCCGTTGCGGTGCCGGCTGGCCGGGCCGTAACCCGCGGCCTCATCGAGCGGGGTCCGGCACCGGCGAGGCGAGTTCGGCGAGCCGGCCAAACTCCGCGATGACCGACCTGGCGAGCCTGGTTATGCCCCAGACGGCCGCGAGGACGGCCAGTACCTGGACCATGATCCGCACCGGGTCGGCGCCCACCCGCTCGTGGTAGATCAGCAGGCCGAGCGCGGAGCCGACCAGCGGCTCAAGCACGACGAAGGCGGGCAGCGAGGCGGCCAGGCCGCCGGCCCGGTAGGCGTTCTGCTGCAGGGTGAGCGCGAGGAGGCCAGCAAGGGCGAGCAGGTACAGCCGGACGTCGCCGAACAGCGCGAACCGCTGGGCACCGGCCAGCGGCACGACCGTCTTGGTCAGCGTGTCGGTGACTCCGGCCGCTACCCCGCCGCCGATGGCGAGCGGAAGGGCCCGATGCGAGGCGGCCGTCCTGGCGGTGACCAGGCAGCACAGTGCGGCGACGGTGACCGCGACCGCCGCGGCGATGCCGAGCGGGGCAGCCCCGGCTAGCTGCTGCCCGCCCGACGGCTGGGCTGCGATGAGGAACACGGCGAGACCAGCTACCGCCGCCACCGCCGCGGTCCACTCCGACCAGCACAGCCAGCGGCCCTCGGCCCGGGCGCCGAGCAGCAGCGCCATCAGCAGCCCGAGCGGAATCACCGGCTCGACGATCACCAGCCGGCCAAGCGCAAGGGCCGCGGCGTGCAGAGCGTATCCCGCCACCACGGCGATCATGCTGAGCTGCCAGCCGCGCGTCCGCGCGAGCCGCAGGACGAGCCGAAGATCGACTGGGATATCTGAGGCCAGCCGGGCTGCGCACCGCTGCTGGGTCACGGCGGCGACCGAGTAGCACAGCGCACCGCAGAGCGCGAGCATGACCGCAAGTACCTGCTGGGTTGTCCCGGTCAACGGGCCGACCACCTGCCCTTTCCGCGCGAACTGACCTGACTATCAGCAACGGTTACCTGCCCGCCAGCAGCTTGGCCATCGGTGCGCGCTGACTCCGCCCGGCCTAGCCGGCCGCGGCGAGCACCGAGTCCCTGACCTCCGCCCAGCGCAGCGAATCGGCGATGCCCTCGGCCAGCGAGTGCGCGGCCGTCCAGCCCAGCAGCCGGCGCGCTCGGTCGCTGCGGGTGAACGCGCCCGCCGCGTCGCCCGCCCGGCGCGGCGCCTCGACGACCGCAACGGGCGGGGAGACCAGGCTGTTGAAGGCCGCCACCAGCTCCCTGACCGTAGTGCCAGACCCGGTCCCGAGGTTGATGGCGAACGCCGGCGCACCATCGAGCACGGCGTCGAACGACCTCAGCGCGGCGACATGGGCGGCGGCGAGGTCCCAGATGTGCACGTAGTCCCTGATGCCCGAGCCGTCCCTGGTTTGGTAGTCCGCCCCGGTGATCCGGAACGGCTCGCCCGACTGGTGTGCTTGGATCAGCTTGCCCAGCGCGTGCGAGGGAAGGCGAACCTGGAGGCCGCTACGGAGCTTCGGGTCGGCGCCGATCGGGTTGAAGTAGCGCAGCGATAGCACCCGCAGCGGCGTGCCCCCGGCGATGTCGGCGAACATCCCCTCGCAGACAGCCTTGGTACGCCCGTAGGGGCTGAGCGGAAGGATGGGAGAGTCCTCGTCCACGCTGCCGCCCTCGCTGGCCTGGTAGATCGCGGCTGACGAGCTGAACAGCAGCCGGTGGCAGCCGTTGCGGAGCAGGTGCCGCAGCATCTCCAGGCTCTTGGTCACGTTCCACTCGTAGTAGCGGACCGGGTCGGACACCGAGTCGGGCACGACGATGAGTGCTGCGCAGTGCACGACCGCCTCGATGTCGGGGTGCTCGGCGAACACCTTGTCCAGCAGGGCGCCGTCGGCGATGTCGCCTTCGTAGAACTCGCGGCCGCCGGTGAACTCGCGGCGCCCGGTCACCAGGTTGTCCACGATGACCGGAGTGATACCGGCATCGAGGCAGGCTGACGCTACCGTGCTGCCGATGTACCCAGCGCCACCGGTGATGAGGACCTTCACGCCACTACCATCCACTTCACGCGCATAGATCCGGTATTTCTGATTTGCCACAGCAACATTCTCACCCGCCGAGGCCCGCTCGCACCCTACCAACCCGACACCGGCGCCAGGACGCGCCGCCGCTAGGCCTGCAGCACGTCGAACGACGGCCGGGTCGACAGCCAGGGCTGCTCCGCGACGCCTATCGGGGTGCTGGGCGGCGCCTGCATGAACGGCCAGATTTCCTCGGCCACCGCTCGCCAGTTTGCTGTCGCCTTCATCTCGCCGAGCAGCGCGAACAAGCCGAGATTGATCCGCTGCAGTATCACGTAGGACCGAGGTATCCTGGCATACTGCGCCACCGGGCTGCGCACGTCGAAGAAGCGGCGCACCACCGCGGACGCGTACTCCCCGGTGACCGTCACCTCCGCTGACTCGCGGATCAGCTGGTAGAACACCGCCAGGTGGTCGACGATCTCGGCATCGCTCAGCGGTGCGCCAGGCACCAGGAAGCCGGCCTCCTCCAGGCTGGCCCGGAACCGGGCCGGACTGCCATCCACGCACAGCGTGCGCGCCATCTCCATCAGCGGCTGCACGTCGGTGTCCGTGAAGTGCTTGACCATGCCGAAGTCCAGGAAGGTGACCTTGCCGTCGCCGTGGAAGAGGTAGTTACCGGGGTGCGGATCGCCGTTGAACGCGTGCACCTCGTACAGGCTCCGGAAAACAAACCGGTAAAGTGTCTCCCCGGCCAGGTCCCTCTCGTGCTGCTCCCAGCCAAGCACGTCGGAAAAGCGGGCCCCGGTCACCAGCTCGCTGGTCACCACCCGCCGGGTCGACAGCTCCGGCACGATGGCGGGCACGCTGATCGTTGGGTGTCCGGCGAAGTAGCGATGCAGGCGCTGCTGGTTTGCCGCCTCGCGCCGGTAGTCGAGTTCCTCGAGCACCCGCTCTCGCAGCTCGGCGACGAGGCCGTCCACGTCCTGGCTCGGGGCGGTGACGCGGAGCATCCGGCGCAGCAACGACACGTTGTCCAGGTCCGCCGCCATCATCTCGGCGATGCCCGGGTACTGCACCTTGACGGCCACGGCGAGCCCGTCGGTGGTGATCGCGCGGTGCACCTGCCCGATCGACGCGGCGGCGATGGGCTCGGAGTCCCAGCGGGCAAACAGCCGGTCCGGTGGCGCGCCCAGTTCCTCGGCGATGACACCGGCGGCCAGCTCGGCGCTCATCGGCGGCACGCTGTCCTGCAGCCTGCTGAGAGTCCGGCGGACCGAAGGTGCGAGGCCCTCATCGACGTAGCTGGCCAGCTGGCCGAGCTTGACCATGACGCCCTTCATCGTGCCGAGCGTGGCGGTGATGTCATCCGCCGTCTGCATGGCCAGGTCGGTGCGCAGCCGCTGAA
>JBOHCP010000352.1:0-5876 GCA_050698875.1 Streptosporangiaceae bacterium
CGCCGGCACCACGTACGGCTGGGCCGCCGGCACGGCCGCGTCGACATCGCCGTCCTCCACATCCTCGCCGGAGTGGCCGGACACCTCCAGGTGCGTCGGGCCGGGCTGGCCGGCGACCGAGGCGGCGAACGCGTACGCCAGCAGGTCGGGTAGCCGGCCCGCGTCGGTGACCTGCGCGCTGAACTTGGTCACCGGCTTGAACAAGGGGAAGTCTTCGATCTCCTGGTAGTAGTTCCGGCCCCGGCTCCAGTTGTAGGAACCGCCGGTCATCGCCAGTACCGGAGAGCAGCCGAGGTAGGGGTCCCGCAGCCCGGCCGCCAGGTTGGCGGCGCCCACGGTCTGCGCCATGCAGACGCCAGGCCGGCCCGTCGCGCGCGCGTAGCCGTCGGCCATGTACACGGCAGCCTTCTCGCCGTGCGTCAGCACCCGGCTGATGCCGGTGTGCGCCTCCATCTCATACAGCGCTTTGCTCAGGATGGTCGGGACGAAGAACACGGCGGTGACCCCGTAGGCGTCCAGCGTGCGAGCCAGGTACTCTGCGCCGCTCAGCTTCGTGGTTGTCATGTTCGTCTTCTCTTCTCCTGCGCAGATATCCGGAACGGGGTCGTGGGTGGTGGCTCTAGCTTTGTCGCGGCCTGAACCTGGGTAGCGCGGCGCCGGTGCCGGTGTCGTGAAAGACAACCTCGACCGGCAGGCCGACGGCAAGGTCAGCGCTGTCCGCCGTGACGATGTTGGTCATCATCCGCAGGCCCTCGTCGAGCTCGACGTACGCCAGCACGAACGGCGGCGCGCCCAGGTAGGCACCCTCACCGCGGTGGTTGACGGTGTAGCTGTAGATGGATCCGCGGCCGGACACCTCGAACCACTCGGTGCGCAGGCTCGAGCACTCCGGGCAGATGGCGCGCGGATACCAGAACAGGCTGTCGCAGTCCTGGCACCGCTTCACCAGCAGCCTGCCGTCCGCCGTGGCCGCCCAGAACGGCATCGTCTCCGGGTCCACGACGGGGGACGGCACGGGCAGGGCTGGCGTGGTCACTAGGGCACCATCCTTATTGCGGGCACCGCTACGGTGCTCGTTGTTGGGACTCGGCGGGAGCCGGGGTGACGGTCTGTGGCGGTCGCCGGAAAACGGCCAGCATGACACCACCGCCCCCGGTTTCTCCGGGGGACACGGACTGGCAACAGGGAGACGCGCCGTAGAGCGCCGGTTAGTGACCACCCGGTAGCTGTCCTCCTCGCCGGGTCGTCGCTGCCATCTTGAGGAGCTCTCATGTCGTTTGCGCTGCCTGATGCGCTGTTTTTCACCGGGATTGACTGGGCCGCTGAAGCCCATGCCGTGTGCGTGCTGGATGCGGCCGGGAAGACTGTCGCCCAGTTCGCGATCGAGCATTCCGCCGACGGGATCGCCGTGCTGCTGCGCCGGCTGGCCCCCTTCGGTGCGGCCGGCGGCATGCCGGTCGCGATCGAGCGGCCGGACGGCCGCCTGGTCGACTTGCTGCTGGAAGCCGGGCACCCGGTCGTGCCGGTCAAGCCGAACGCGATCAAGACCTGGCGGGAGGGGGAGGTGCTGTCGGGCGCGAAGTCCGACCGCGGCGACGCCGTGGTGATCGCGGAGTACCTGCGGCTGCGTGTCCGCAAGCTTCGGTCCTGGAGCCCTACTCCGACCAGACCCTGGCATTGCGGACCGTCGTGCGGTCCCGCGGCGACGTAGTGGAGATGCGGGTCGCGGCGACTAACCAGCTGTCGGCGCTGCTGGACGCGCACTGGCCCGGCGCCAGGGCGATCTTCGCCGACGTCGAGTCTCCGATCAGCCTGGAGTTCCTGACCCGCTACCCGACCCCCGCTGCAGCCGCTCACCTGGGCGAGAAGCGGATGAGCGCGTTCATGGTCAGGCACGGCTACTCTGGCCGCCGGACCGCCGCGCAGCTGCTCGCCCGGCTCCGGTCCGCGCCGGCCGGCACCAGCCGCGAAGCTCTCGCCGAGGCCCTGCGCGACGCCGTGCTCGCTGCGGTCGCCGTCCTGCAGGCGCTGAACGCGTCGGTGAAGAACCTCGACCGCTCCGCCGCCGCCCACCTCGGAGAGCACCCGGACGGGGCGATCTTCACGTCGCTGCCAGGGTCGGGTCTGATCAACGCCGCCCGGGTGCTCGCCGAGTGGGGCGACTGCCGCCAAGCCTACGAGCACCCCGACTCCGTTGCCGCCCTCGCCGGGGTCACCCCGGTCACCAGGGAATCCGGCAAGCACCGCGCCGTCCACTTCCGCTGGGCCTGCAACAAGCGGTTCCGCGCCGCGATCACCACCTTCGCCGACAACAGCCGCCACGCCAGCCCCCGGGCCGCCCAGATCTACAACGACGCCCGCGCCGCCGGCAAGGACCACCCGCACGCCACCCGCATCCTGGCCCGCGCCTGGATCCGCGTCATCTACCGATGCTGGCTCGACGAAGTCCCCTACGATCCCGCCCGGCACGGCAACGCCCAGCAACTCCCCGCCCACCAGCGGGCTGCCTGAATGCCCCCGCCGCGTAACGATGCCCGTAACGACACCACCGCGCCCTGCCCCGTCTGCGGCGCCCCGTTCACCCGCGCCGGCCGCCGCCGGTACTGCACCGATGCCTGCCGCCAGGCCGCCTGGCGCCGCCGCGCCGGCCAGCCGCCCCCGCCAGCGGTCCCGCCCGCCCGCAACCGCCGCCACGGCACCATCTGCCAATGCACCGGCTGCGACACCCGCTACCTCGCCGGCCAGTGGTGTCCCGACTGCAACCGGCCCTGCCACCGGATCGGCCCCGGCGGCCACAGCCCATGCGGCGAACTGCTCACCATCCAGGAACTGCTCAACGGTGCCTGAGCACACAGAACCAAGCCAAACTTCAAAATCCGACCCGCTGGAGGTTGACAGAGGGAGTGTCATGCGTCCTCCCGGCCCAGGATGAGCGTCGCCGCGGCTGACCGGGTGCCCAGCGAGCCGCCGTTGCCATTGACCAGCGCGATCTCGCAATCCGGCACCTGCACCGGGGCGTTGGCCTCGCCGCGGAGCTGGCGGACCGCCTCGATGACCTTGGTCATGCCGCCCCGGTTCACCGGGTGGTTGTTGCACAGTCCGCCGCCGTCGGTGTTGAACGGCAGCCTGCCATCCGGCGCCAGCAGCGAGCCGTCCGCGACGAAGGCGCCGCCCTTGCCCTTCTCGCAGAATCCGAGATCCTCGATCGTCTGCAGCACGGTGATCGTGAACGAGTCGTAGATCGAGGCGTAGTCGACGTCGCCCGGCGTCACCCCCGCCTCCTCGAACGCGCGCGGTCCCGACCACACCGCGCCCGTGTGGGTGAGGTCGATGCGGCCGCCGCCGGTCAGCTTCGGCGACTCGCCGTGGCCGAGTACCTTGACGGTCTGCCTGGACAGATCGGCCGCCACGTCCGGGGCGACGACGACGAGCGCGCCGCCGCCGTCGCTGATCACGCAGCAATCCAGCCGGTGCAGCGGATCACTGATCATCGGCGAGTCCAGGACTTCCTCGACGGTCACCGGCTTGGGCAGCATGGCGTGGGGATTGTGCTGGGCGTGCAGCGACGCCGCGACCTTGATCGCCGCGAGCTGCGCGCTCGTGGTGCCGTACTCGTGCATATGCCGCCGGGCCGCGAGCGCGTACATCGACACCGTCGTCGGCCCGAACGGCTGCTCGAACCCCGCCTCCGGCGCCTGCGCCGACATCGCCGGCCTGGGTACCGGCTGCGACCGGGGCAGACCCGCGAGCGTGATGAGGGCGACCCGGCACTTCCCCGCGGCGATGGCCGCGGCCGCGTGGCCCACGTGGGCCACGTAGGACGAACCACCGGTCTCGGTCGAGTCCGCGTACCGGAGTCTCGAAAGGCCCAGGTAATCCGCCATCGAGATCGGCCCGAAGCCCGGCGCGTCGCCCGCGCAGAAGTACGCGTCGACGTCGCGCAGCGCGAGGCCCGCGTCTGCGACCGCGCCCAGCGCCACCTCAGCGTGAACCTGCGCGACCGACTTGCCCGGTATCTTCCGCTCAGGGTGCTCGTAGGCACCGGCAATGTGTGCCTTGCCACGGATGGTCACCCGCCGCTCCCCGCCGTGGCCGCGCCGTCGGCCACGGCGGTGTCAGAAGGCGACGCCGTCTGCTGGCCGACATAGCTGGCGACCAGGAGGGACGGGTCCTTCATCAGCCGCGCGCCGGTCTCGTGCAGCACGATGTCGCCGTGCGACAGGACATAACAGCGGTCGGCGATCTCGGTCGCCAGCCGGACGTGCTGCTCGACCAGCAGCACGGCGCAGCCGCTGTCACGGGCGTAGGTGCGCACCACCGGGAGAAGCCGCTCGACCAGCAGGGGCGCCAGGCCGAGGCTGAGCTCGTCAAGCAGCAGTAGCTTCGGGCGCCGCCCGAGTGCCCGCCCGACCGCGAGCATCTGCTGCTCGCCGCCGGACAGCAGCCCGGCCCGCCGGTCCTTCAGCGGCTCAAGCGCCGGGAAGTACTCGTACACGACTGCCGGATCGATGTGCTCGCCGCGATAGCCAAGCCGGAAGTGCTCGGCCACGGTCAGGCCGTAGAAAATGCCGCGGCCCTCGGGCACGTGGGCGATCCCGGCCCTGGCACGCAGGGTCGGCGACTGCTTGGCGAGATCGGCGCCGCCGAAGGAAACTGCGCCGCGGCTGGGGCGGATGACGCCGGAGATGGCCCGCAGCGTCGTTGTCTTCCCTGCGCCGTTCGGCCCGAACAGCGCGACGACCTCGCCGCTGCCCACCGTGATGGTGATGTTCCTGATGACCTCGGCGCCCGCGTAGCCCGCGGACAGGTCGTCGATCTTCAGGACCGTGTCGCTCACTGGCTCGCCCTTCCCGTCTGGCCTGCCTGGGCCGGATTGGCGCCGTCCGCGCCCGGCAAGGCCGACTCCGACACCGTCGCCACGCCGCCCAGGTAGGCGGCCAGCACCTTGTCGTTGGTGCGCAACTCGGCGGGCACGCCCTGGGCAAGCACGCAGCCGAAGTCGATCACGTAGACGTAGTCGCAGACGTTGAGCACCAGGGCCATATCGTGGTCCACCAGCAGCATCGCCACCCCCTCGTCGACTACCCGGCGCAGGCGGCGGCCGAGGTCGAAGCTCTCCTGGGTATCCAGGCCCGAGGCTGGCTCATCTAGCATGATCAGCTTCGACTGGCCGGCCAGCGCGCGGGCGACACCGACCAGCTTCCGCTTGCCCTGTGGCAGCTCGCTCGGCATGCGCTCGGCAAACTCCGCCAGCTCCAGGATCCTGATGGCCTCCTCCACCGCCGCCCGGGTGACCTGCCGGCGGCCGAGCACGATCTGCGCCAGCGTGCCTACCGAGGTAGGCCGCCGGGAGGCCACGATGCAGTTCTCCTGCACCGTCAGGTCGTCAAACAGCTCAATCGTCTGCCAGGTCCGAGCCAGGCCGAGCTGGGTCCTGACGTGCGGCGGCTCGGCTGAGATGTCACGGCCGTCCAGCAGCACCCGGCCGCTGGCAGGGACGAACCCGGTGACCGCGTCGATGAACGTCGTCTTGCCGGCGCCGTTCGGGCCGATGAGGCCGACGAGCTTCCCCGGCGGCACTTCGAGGTCGACGTCCAGCAGCGCCTGGACCGAGCCGAAGTTCACGCTGATCTTGCTGGCTTCCAGGATCGCGGTCATGACGCCACCTTTGCGTCGATACTTTCCGCCAGCGCCGGGCTCAGCGGCGGGCTGCCCCGCCGCAGGAATGGCGGCAGGGGGACGGCCGGCTTGTCGCCGTAGAACGTGGCGGTGGCAATGCCTTCCGGCCGATGGATCAGCGTGAGTATGAGGAGCGCGCCGCCGGCCAGCGTGAACCACTCGCCCTGGAGCCCGAACCACTCAAGCAGGGCGTAGGC
>JBOHCP010000353.1:0-5869 GCA_050698875.1 Streptosporangiaceae bacterium
CGGCCGACGCAGTGAGATCGCGCTTGCTGTCTCTAAAAATTCTTGCAGCAGACGGGAGAGGCCATGAGCGCCGAGACGGAAACAGCGATCAGCGAGGCCGGCGAGAGCAGTTGCTGGTGTTGCGGCCGGATGACCGCCGAGAAGGCCCTGGTCCGCCTGGGCAATCACCCCGAGGTGGGCGTGTGCGTCAGCTGCGTCCGGTCCCTCAGCCGCCGTGCCAGGGACTACCAGGCATCGGTCGTGCGTCAGCAGGTGCGGGGAGCTGCGGAGTCAATCCGCGGCGAGGTCATGAAACGCGGCTTGCATGAGCGGCCGGTGATCGGGCCAATACTTCTGTGGATCAACCGACATTCGCCCTGGTGACAGTACCCATTCGCGGCGTGCTTGCTAGAGTTCTGGGTGTACCGCACTGGTAGCGGCCTCCGATTGGTCACGTCGTTTCGCGTCATGGAGGCTCCCAGATGTCCCCTCCCGTAGAGGTGCGTCCGTTCCGCCGCAGCGACCGGGATCAGCTCACCCATCTCGTCAAGAGTCATGCGGCCGCTGTTGTGCCGGGTATGGGCGCGTCGGTCAGCGCGGTGTTGTCTTCACTGGAGCGCCAGCCTGGCGAGTTCATCGAGGATCCCTGGGTCAGCGAGCGGCTGACCCTGGTCGCCGAGCAGCATGACCGGATCACTGCCGCGGCTCATCTCCTGCGGTACTTCCCTGATGAGCGAGCCGGAATAGCGGCTCGCGATGTCGGGGTGATCGACTGGCTCCTGTTCTGGCCGGAGGCTCCGGCCGGTAACCCGTGCTGGCCCGACGCGACCCCCGCCGCGGATGAGCTGATGGCCGGATGCATCAGTCAGCTGCAGGAGTGGGGCGTGGCACGGCAGGAGGCAGGCGGCGACCTGCCCGTCCGTGGCGTGTACGGGATACCCGACCAGTGGCCCCACATCAGCGCCCTCTACGAGCGGGCCGGGTTCACCCACACCGGGCACACCGAGATCATTTTCATGGCCAGGGTTGACGACCTGCCACGCCCTGCAGATGTTCCGATCGCGGGCCTGTCGGTCTGCCGGACGGCCGGGATGAACGGAACGCGGCTATCGGCGGTCCTCGGAAGCGAAGTGGTCGGCCATATCGAGGTGGAGATCTTCGATGAGGGCGAGCGCCTGACGCGGCATGGCGGCTGGGACCGTCTCCTGGACTACGCCTGGCTGGAGGGTACCGACCCCGGCGGACTGGACTACGCCGACCAGCGGGCATTCCTCCCAGCGGCCGGGTTTACCGAACTCACCCGGACCAGGCGAGGATGGACCAGGACGCCGCACGAGATATGACCATCACCCCGGGCCTGCCCGGCGCCGCGGGTGAGCGAGGAGCCGGTAATGCATCTGATCGTGCTGGCAGTGCCCGACTGCCCGAGTGCGAAGCTGCTAGACCAGCGCCTGGCGATGGTGCTCCAAGGCCGCCGCGATGTCACCGTCAGCCGCCGCGTGGTCGAGGATCTGGATGGGGCAGCCCGGCGCGGCATGCACGGATCGCCCACACTCCTGGTAGACGGCATCGACCCGCTCGCAGAGCCGGGCCAGGAACCCAGTGTGTCCTGCCGCCTCTACCGCGACGGCGGCCGGGCCGAGGGCGCACCCTCAATCCGCCAGCTCCGGCGGGCCATCAGCAACCCGGTCACCATCGTGGCAGATACCGGGCACGGCGACTGGCTGGACGCGCTCGGACGCGCGGGCAGGGGACGGATCGCGCCTGCCGAACGTGGACTCAGGACGCTTCACCAGGCGGTGCTGCGCTCCTTCGCTGCCACCGGGAGTGCGCCGGGGCAGGACGTGCTCGACGAGCTGGCCATGCCGTTCGACAGCCGCGAGGCACTGGCGGAGCTGGCCGAAGGCGACTTTCTCTGCATCGATCAAGACGGGCGGATCACCGCCGCCTACCCATTCTCCCCGACCGTCACGCCGCATACGGTCCAGATCACCGGAGGTGCCGTGGCGTACTCCATGTGCGCCATCGACGCCCTGGGGATCGCGGAAATGCTGGGCGTCGGCGTGCTGATCACGTCCGCTGATCCGTCGACCGGCGAGACGATCTCCGTGTCCGTCGACGGCGGCACCGCGGCGTGGGAACCAGATACTGCCGTGGTGTTCGTCGGCCGTACCACCGACGGATGCGCGGGACCGTCTGCGGAAATCTGCTGCGGGCACATCAACTTTTTCGGCAGTCACGCCACCGCGGCGGCCTGGGCCAGCGCCCACCCGGAGATCACCGGGGGCATCCTCAGTCAGGCGAGGGCGCGGGAAGTCGGGCAGCAGATATTCGGGCAGCTTCTCGCCTGAGAACACGTCATCCAGCTAAGGGCCGCCAGTCGCACGCAGCAGCCTGGGCTGGCCCGTGGTGGCAAATCAGCCCGATGCGCGCCGGTCCTCGTACTGGTGAATCAATCGGAGCTGGCAGAACGGGCACCCAGCTCGCGAAGCCACGAAATGACGTTCTCCTGCCTGGTACCTTGCCCGCTGGCGGCGTCAAGTGGTGTGCCGTGGGCGTAGTCCGGCTCCCAGTTCAGGTCCGCGCCGCGCGACAGCAGATATTCCGCGGCGCGGCGCTGGCCGGCTGCGCAGGCATGCCAGAGCGCTTGCGATACGTCCTCCGCGGGCGGGTCGCTCCCCAGGACTGCTTCGAGCCGGCCCAGCATGCCCAGGGCGGCTGCATGCCAGGCCTTGTCAACTCTGGCGCCGCGCGCCACCAGCCAGCGGGCGACATGCCAGCAGCCGTAGCCCACGGCGTTCTCGAGGGGCGTGCCGATCGAACCATCGGGCGTCTCGATATCGGCTCCTGCATCGATCAGGGCTTCGGCCACGTCGGCGTCGTCGCTGCTTGCCGCGTAGTGCAACGGCGTCTCATCACCTGGACTGGTGGTCTCTGAGCCTCGCCTGGTCGTCAGGGCGTTGGGATCGGCGCCCGCGGCGGTCAGGAGTCGGACGATTTGCGGCCCGCTGGGGAAGTAGCCGGGCCAGTCAGTGACAAGGTGCAATGGCGTCGTCGTGCCGCTGTCCTTGCTGCCAAGTCTGGCTGATGCCAGCGCGGGATCACTGCGCAGCAAGCTGCGGATCGCCTCGGCGTCACCCGCGTGAATCGCGACGACCAGCTCGACCGCGACCTGGTCGTCGCTAGGGATCCACTGCCGGTCTCCTGCTCACTCATACGTGCATCGTGCCAGGCGCCGGACAGGCGGTGACGCCCTCTGAAGTGGCGTAAGTATGCGGCTCTGACGGCGCCCGTTACGTGCTGGAGGGGCAACCGTGTGCTGGTGGGCATCGGAGCCCTTGGGCCGCCAGAGCAGCGGGCCGTCACGGCAGTTGGACCGTCAGGGTCCCCCGGACTGCGAGCCGCCAGAGCGAGCGGAACCGTCGGGCCCGGGTCGGACGAGGTACCTCCCCAGGACGGATCGAGGAGGTCGAAGACCTGGCTGGCTGCGGCGCCGAGCGGCGCACAGATCTGCGCGCGCGGTTGCCGGGCCACGCTGCGCCTTGGCGCCCTCTGCGTACAGCACCCGGTGCACGGATGACAGCAGCGCGGCGGCGATCCGCTGCTGCGGATCATCCGTGCCGGTCTCCGCGACTATGGCGTCGCCAAGCGCCCGCAGCACGCATCTCGAACGATCTGGGGAGGCTCGGCCGGTTATGCCTGCTGGCGGGGTGCCGCGGTTGTCGGTGTTCGCCTGAGCGTTTGTGCTGAGAGGGCAGTGAGCCAGGCGAAGCCAGCGATGATGCTAGCGCGCTGGAACAGCCCGCCGAGGTTGACGAACCGGGGCGATTGGCTGAAGCCCGCACCGGCCAGGCCCATGGTCGTGAGCATGATCACGGCGGTGCCGGCGCTGTAAAGACCGAAGCTGCGCTGGCCGGCCCGCCAAGACCGCCAGCCACAGGCGAGTGCAGCGGCGGGCAGGCCGAAGAACACCGGGACGGCCGCCAGATTGTGCGCGGTGCCGGTACGGCTGGGCTGGGTGAGCGCATCGGGCGTCCCCGGCGGATAACCGCTGACCGGGTCGGTGGTAAAGACGGCGGAGCCGATAAGTCCCGCGCCTGCGCTGCCGATCAAGGCTGGTGTTGCCTGGCTGCTGGCAGCGGGACCACCGGCGCGCGCCAGCCCGGCGGCTCCGGCCAGGAACAGCGCTCCTGCCACCGCGATTTATCCGGCCTGGATCCAGCCGCGCGGTCCGAGCGCCAGAGAACTCACCGGGTGGCGCAGCGGCCGGTAACCATACCGGACAGCACCATCGAGTAGGAACACCGAGACGAAGACAGGACCGGCGGCCACGCCGCAGCGCAGCAGCCTGCGAGTCCATGCCTGCGGCCGGCCAGGGATGCTGGCAGCGTTCACGAGCGAAGCGTAGCGCGCTACGCAACGCGCCCCCGGCCGGCTGTAGCTGCTGGAATCTGTCAACAAGCTTGACCCGACGCACGCACAAGTCGCGATCCGCAGAGCAGACTGATGGCCGCCAGATACGCAGGATGTTGTCGGGAAGGCGAACGGAAAACCGTCCGGACGCAGAGGCCTGCGCGAGGATTTCCCGCATGTCTGTTTCGCGGCTGCAGGATCACAGATCTTCTATCGCGTGGATCATGCACGGCGGTGCGGCCTTGCGCAGTCCTGCACTGTGACCGCCGTCAGCCACAGCCAGGTACTCGCCCGCCTCAGAGTCAGGCACGTGCAGGACGACCACGACATCACGACCTGGCAGCGGAGCGTTACCGCGGTCCTTGAACAAGGTCAGGTATGGGGTCCCGATCCCGAAACCCTGGAAGTTGTCGCCGTAGTACGTGGCGCGCAGGCCGTGTTCACGGATGCTCGCCTCATTCTCCCGGTACGTGCCGTGGTACCAGACGCTAGCTAGGCTAGGCATGCCCTCCGCCTCCTCGGGCCGTACTCGTCGGCCAGCTACTGAACCATCCATAGAGACACCACACTGCCACGTGTTCCTTACATGGTTGTCGGATCTCCTGCGTGCATAAGCTCGGGCGAGTGAAGTCCGACTCCAAGGAAGAAGTGAGCGATGGCGACTAAGTCGGTGCCTCCGTAAGTTCGTCAGGGGTCAGGCGGCTGCTAGTAGGCCGGTCTGGCGGATGGCGTCGGCCTGCTCGTGTTCGCTGATGCGGCGGAGCAGGTCCTTGAGGTCGGCGGCGGTGTATTTCCAGTTGAACGGCTCCGCGGTCTGGTCGTAGCGGTCGGCGAAGGCGAGAAGGGTTTCGGATAGCTCGGCTGTGCTGGCGAAGTTACTGGGCGAGACGACTTTCTTCTGGATGATGGAGAAGAAGATCTCGATTAACCGGCTCTCGCGGGTAGTTTCAGTGGGTGTGTCCGGTTACGCCATCTGAGGTGAGACGCAGGAGGTGCTTCTGGATGCTGGCGATGACACGTGAGTGCCGGGCGACCTCGGTGTGCCAGCCGCGCTCGGCTGCGTCGTCGCGGAGCGCGGTTGTGTCGGCGAGCTGGTCGCGGAGCTGGGGGATGAACTCTGGGGCGGTGACGTAGTTGTCGCACTGCTCGCAGATGTTTGCGTAGGGGCAGGCCTCGGCAGCGAGCTGCCGGGAGCAGTATCCGTGCGCGACCCTGGTCTTGAGCATCTCGGCACGGAGCCAGTCGACCCGGCCGGGGATGATGGGCTGGCCGACCGGGGCGATCGGCAGCATCATCCTGGCCCTGGCCTTGCTCATCGCTTCCTCGTAGGCAGTGCGGATGGCCGGAGAGGCCAGCGACGCGTAACGCAGGGTCATCTCGGTGGACACATGACCCAGAAGGGCCATCAGCGCCTGCAACGACATTCCCGCGTTGATCAGGCTGGTCGCGCAGTTTATCTGTACTTGATCTTGTAAAG
>JBOHCP010000354.1:0-5846 GCA_050698875.1 Streptosporangiaceae bacterium
CGAGTACATGTTGGCGGCGTGGGCGGCCAAGTGCGCCAGCGCCTCGCCGATGAGCTGCGTCAACGACCCCAGCGGGTCCTACAGCGTGCCGGATATCGAGAATGCCGTCGAGCAGGAGCTGACCACCGGCAAGACGACGATCGACCTGGCGCAGACCGACCTTACCTGGCTGCTGTACATGCACCACGTCAGCTGGGGCTACTACGTGCAGGACGGCTGGCAGCCGGACTGCGCCAACGACGGGGCGGAAACCTGCGCCCCGGTGGCCCAGCACTGGTACACGCCGGGGATCTGGAACCCGCTGCCGCTGTTCACCGATGTCCAGGCCGACCACCAGCTCGGCAACATCCAGCCGCTGGGCAACTTCCTCACCCAGGCGAAGGCCGGCACGCTGCCCTCGGTCAGCTGGGTCGTGCCCTCCTCCGACGACAGCGAGCACCCGCCGGCCGGCGTGCACATGGGCCAGGCCTACGTGACCGCGCTGGTCAACTCGGTCATGGAGGGCCCGGACTGGAACTCGACGGCGATCTTCCTCGGCTGGGATGACTGGGGCGGCTTCTACGACCACGTGGTGCCGCCGACCGTCGACGTCAACGGCTACGGGCTGCGGGTGCCCAGCATCACCATCTCCCCGTACGCCAGGAAGGGCTACATCGACCATCAGACGCTCAGCCAGGACTCCTACCTGAAGTTCATCGAGGACGACTTCCTCGGCGGCGCCCGGCTCAACCCCGCGACCGACGGCCGGCCTGATCCGCGCCCCGACGTGCGGGAGGATGAGCCGATCCTGGGCAACCTGGCGGCAGACTTCAACTTCAACCAGGCGCCGCGCGCGCCGGTGCTGCTGCCGACGAATCCGCCAACCGACTCCACGACCATCAAGAACTCGTCGTACTTCGCGGGCATGGGGCCGTGCATGGGGTGTACCACGCCCCCGCCGGGCAACCTGTCTGACTCCCAGCTCGCCCAGGTGGCGCACCGCGCCGGGACATGATCGCAGGTCGATAGGCTGGAGGCTCTGTCGGCCGGGTGCCAACCTGCCAGGAACGGAGCCGCCAGTGACCAGCCGTCGGCCGGGCGTTGTGGTGCTCGACTACGGCTCGGGCAACCTGCGCTCTGCCCAGCGTGCGCTGCAGCGCGTCGGCGCGGCCGCAGAAATAACGGCCGACCCGGCTGCCGCCCTGCGCGCGGATGGCCTGGTGGTGCCCGGCGTCGGCGCGTTCGCCACCTGCATGGCGGGGTTGCGCGCGGTCGGCGGTGACCAGGTCATCGGCAAACGGCTGGCCGGGGCCCGGCCGGTGCTCGGCATCTGCGTCGGCATGCAGGTCCTGTTCGAGGCCGGCGAGGAGCACGGCGAGCGGACGGAGGGGGTGGGCTGCTTGGCCGGTGTGGTGCAGAAGCTGACCGCACCCGTCCTGCCGCACATGGGCTGGAACGTCGTCGCTGCGCCCTCGGCCACCAGGCTGCTCGCGGGCATAGGTCCGGATGAGATGTTCTATTTCGTGCACTCCTACGCGGCGATGCAGGCTCCCGGCCAGGCCCTGGCCGGCTGGAGCACGCACGGCGAGGACTTCGTCGCCCTGGTCGAGGACGGGCCGCTGATGGCGACGCAGTTCCACCCGGAGAAGTCCGCCGACGCGGGCGCCGCGCTGCTAGCCAACTGGCTGGAGATGCTGTGATGACGGGCAGTAGGGTCGCTGCGCTGCAACTGCTGCCCGCGGTCGACGTGTCCGCGGGCCAGGCGGTCCGGCTCGTGCGGGGCGCGGCCGGCACCGAGACCGGCTACGGTGACCCGGCAGACGCTGCGCTCGCCTGGCAGCGTGCCGGGGCCGAGTGGATCCATCTGGTCGACCTGGACGCGGCGTTCGGCCGCGGGTCGAACGGGCCGCGGCTCGCCGATCTCATCGGCCGACTCGAGGTCAAGGTCGAGTTCTCCGGCGGAATCCGCACCGACGCGGCGCTGGCCACGGCCCTCGCGACCGGGTGCGCTCGGGTGGTGATCGGCACCGCGGCGTTGGAAGACCCGGACTGGGTGGCGGGCGTGATCGCCCAGCACGGCGAGACGATCGCGGTCGGGCTCGACGTGCGCGGCACGCGGCTGGCGGCGCGCGGCTGGACCACCGACGGCGGCGAGCTGGACGACGCGCTCGACCGGCTCGAGGCGGCCGCCTGCCGCCGCTACGTCGTGACCGACATCGACAAGGACGGCATGCTGCGCGGACCGAACCTCGACCTGCTGCGCCGGGTGTGCGGGCGCACCGGGCGGCCGGTAGTGGCCAGCGGCGGCGTGTCCAGCCTCGGCGATCTGCGGGCGATCGCGGACCTGGTGCCGCTCGGCGTGGAGGGCGTGATCGTCGGCAAGGCGCTGTACGCCGGCGCGTTCACGCTGCCCGAGGCGCTCGCGGCGGTGACACCGTCGCCGGCTTGACCGGCCGTGGCCGCGCGCGCCTGCGGACCGCCGGCGGGCTCAGCACGCCCTCTCGTCTTCGTCGCTCTGGATGAGCGCTGGACTCGTCCGTCCGGCTTGCCCGGTATCTCGCGGTGCTGTCGGGCGACGGCCACCCGGTGGCGGCGAGCGCGGCGGCCCTGACGCCGGGACAGTTCTACGACGTCATCCTGGCTGGCGACGTGGCGTGCCGGTTCCCGCGGGCCGAGAAATCTCGGCGCAGGCAGCTGCTACGCGGCCGTTCGCAGGCTGCGCGGCGAGCCGCCGGTTCCCGGCCGCGGCGCAGTAGAGCGGGCGGCGGCAACGGGCGGCGGCGGCAGCGGCCCTGAGCGTCGCCCAGGACAGCCTGGACGACGGGCCCAGCGGCTACCGCTGACGGCCGGCAGCCCGGGATCGGCCGATAGCCTGGGCACATGGCAAGCGGAAACGGCACCCGGAGGGTGTCCAGCGAGGCGGTCTGGGAGCCGATCGTGGGCTACAGCCGTGCCGTAGCCGCCGGGGACTTCGTGTTCGTGACCGGTTGCACCTCCCTCGACGGGGCCGAAGTCGTGCACGACGGAGACGCCGCCGCGCAGGCGGCGCAGGCCATCGCCAACGTGCGATCGGCGCTGGAGAAACTCGGCGCGGGGCTGGCGGACGTGGTGCGGACACGGATGTTCGTCACGGACATCAGCCGGTGGGAGGAATACGGCCGGGCGCACGGCGAGGCGTTCGCTGGGGTCAGGCCGGCCACGTCGATGATCGGGGTCAGCGCGCTGATCGACCCGCGGATGCTCGTGGAGGTCGAGGCGGTCGCCTACAAGCCGGGTATCGGCTCGGCCAGCGGCGGCCCAGCGGGGCGGGCGCTGTGAGCGTTGCGGTCCGGGTTATTCCCTGCCTGGACGTCGACGGCGGCCGGGTGGTCAAGGGCGTCAGGTTCGCCGACCTGCGCGACGCCGGCGACCCGGTGCAACTGGCCGCCCGATACGACCGGGCCGGAGCCGACGAGCTGACCTTCCTCGACATCACCGCGTCCAGCGACGACCGGGAGACCATGTACGACGTGGTGCGGCGCACCGCCGAGCAGGTGTTCATCCCGCTGACCGTGGGCGGTGGGGTGCGGGCCGTAGCCGACGTCGACAGGCTGCTACGGGCTGGGGCGGACATGGTGGCGCTGAACACCGCCGCGGTCGCGCGGCCGGACCTGCTGCGCGAGGCGGCGCACCGGTTCGGGTCGCAGTGTGTCGTGTTGTCGGTCGACGCGCGCCGGTCACCGGACACCGGGTCCGGGTTCGAGGTGACCACGCACGGCGGTCGCCGCGGCACCGGCATCGACGCGGTGCAGTGGTCCAGGGACGCCGTCGAGCTGGGGGCTGGCGAGATCCTGCTGAACTCAGTCGACGCCGACGGCACCAAGTCCGGATTCGACCTCGCGCTGATAGTCGCCGTGCGGTCTGCGACGGGCGTTCCCCTCATCGCCAGCGGGGGAGCAGGCGCGCTCTCGCACTTCGCCCCTGCCATCGCCGCGGGAGCCGACGCTGTGCTCGCGGCCAGCCTGTTCCACTTTGGCGAGGTGAGCGTCGGTGCGGTGAAACAGGCGCTGGCGGCCGCCGGGCACCCGGTCCGGCCGATCACGGAGGTCCTTCATGCACGCTGACGGCGCCGGGCTCGACCCGAATGTCGCCGCCAGGCTGAAGCGTAACGGCGACGGCCTGGTCGCGGCCATCGCCCAGCAGCACGACACCGGCCAGGTGCTGATGCTGGGCTGGATGGACGACGAGGCACTCCACCGGACGCTCACGACCGGGCGGTGCACCTACTGGTCACGCAGCAGGCAGGAGTACTGGGTGAAGGGCGAGACCTCCGGGCACGTGCAGCGGGTGGTTTCGGTGGCGCTGGACTGCGACGGGGACGCGGTGCTGGTGCGGGTCGACCAGACCGACGGGGCGTGCCACACCGGGGACCGCACGTGCTTCGATGCCGACGTGCTGCTGGCGGAGGCGTAGCCGGGAGGCGCCACGCTCGGGTGCCCGCGCCCGCCGCCCGGCTAGGACGGGTTGATGCCGGCGAGCCGGCACTGCGGCCGGGTCAGCCGGGAGACCTCATCGGTACCGGCGTAGGCGCGCTGACAGGTGGCCCTGGCCGAGCTGCCGCACTGGTGCACCAGCGAGCCGCCCATGGAGCTGGGCAGGTTGACGGTGATGCAGCCGTGGCGGGAACCGTCGTAGGGGCCTGGCCGTACCGTGGCCCAGATCGCCACGGCGGCGATGACCAGCCCGATCGCCGTGATGACCGCCGCGATGCGGCGCTTGTCGCGCCTGGTTGCCTGCTCGGCGGCCGGGATGCGGGCGAACGGCATGGCGCGAAGTATAGGCGCCGGGGCCGGCTCGCGGCTCAGGCCGCGAGCGGCCTGGTCGTGATCGCGGGCAGCGGGCGGCCCGCCCGCAGCGCGGCGGCGAGGTCGGCCTCCAGCTGGGCAGCCTGGTCACGTAGCTGGCGCGGGCTCACGTGCACGACGATGGCTCCGGCGGCGCACATCCGCCGGTGCCTCGCCATGGTCTGCTCCCAGTCCGCGGGGGACAGGTGCCATTCGCGCGAGTCGACCTCCACCGCCACGCCGTACTCGGGCCACCAAGCGTCGGGCTGGGCCAGGAACACCTCACCGACGTACAGCTTGGGGTTGTACAGCGGCTGGGGCAGTGCGGCTCGGATGATCAGCCTGCGCAGGTCGCCCTCGGGGACGGACCGGATGCCCGCGATCACCTCGTCCAGCACGGCGCGCAGATTCGCCGAGCCGCGGATCGGGCCGTCCCGGAGCTCGGCGGCGAGCTGCGCCACCGTGCACTGGCCGCGCTGGACGGCGCTGGCCACCACGGCGCGCGCCGCGACCAGGTCGGCCAGTGCCCGCGCCGTATCAGCGACCGCCCGCTCCGGCGGGGCGAACCGGATCGGCCCGTCGCAGAAGGCCGACGTCGGCATCCGCCGCGTGCGGTGGAGCCGCACGAAGCCGGAGCCTGTACATTGGCGCTGCAGCGGAACCAGGACGTCGACGACGCGCGGCACCGACCGCAGCAGCCGGTAGTTCAGCAGCGCGGCCTGCCCGGTGATCAGGCCGTCCGGCCCGGCGTGCAGCAACGCGGCAATCTGCTGCTGCTCCCAAGTCGGCTGCCCGGTCGCGGTCAGGTAGACGCCAGGTAGCAGCCGCTGCCAAGGCCCGCGCCGGCGGAGCCGGTGCTGGACGCCATTCGGCGTGATGCCGCATTGCAGCGCTTGTGTCCGGGACAACACGCCCCGCTGACTGACCTGTAGCCACGCCAGTGCATGGTCATCGACCTTCATGGGCACAATCTGGCAGTCGCCGCCGACAATAAGCCGGTGGCATCGGTCATGGGAGTGAGTTTGCTATGGCCCCAGCCATAGC
>JBOHCP010000355.1:0-5810 GCA_050698875.1 Streptosporangiaceae bacterium
TCAGCCGGCCATCCGCGGCCGCTGCCGCGCCAGCAGCGGCACCGATAACCGAACCTGCCTCGCAGCAGGCCAGACCGTCCGCGGAGACGCCGCCCGCGTCACTCGCTTGTTCAGCGGCGTCCTAGTGCGGCCATCAGCTCCGGGACGCAGACGGGCCATGGTTCCCCGGCGACTGCGAGCTTGATTTCCAGGTCGGCTGCGACGACGACGCCCAGGTCTTCGGTGGAGCAAGGGCAAGGGGGCCTGCTCGTCGCCGACCCGGACGTGGTCGAGCGCTGGAAGCGGGCGCGGGAGGCGAAGCGGTGATGGCACGGTCGAAGCCCGGGCCGCGCTAGGCGCGGAGTACCCAGGCCGGGCCTGCGCTCGGTGCGCCCAGGAGATACCCGAGACCTGCCAGCGGGGGTCCGTCTACTGCTCACGCGAGTGCCAGCAGGAAGTCAACAAGAAGCGCAAGCACGAGGACCATCTGGCGGCCCGGAAAGTCATCGGGCGCCATTGCTCAGCCTGCGGGACCGACATCGCTGAGCGCGCCACGAGTCATCCGCTCGCGACACGGTGTGAGAGCTGTCAGCCGGCCCGCCGGTCTTCCCGGCCCCGGAAGCGGAAGTGGCGGGCCAGCGAGTGGTCGTGCAGTGGCTGTGGCATGTCGCTCCGTCAACACCACCCCCGAGAGCAGACCGTGCGCGGGTACTGCGCGCGGCCACCGACGCTGCCGGAAATAGCGGACCTTTCCCTGGCCGAAAATGCGACGACTGGGCGGACCTTCAGCCCGAGTCCGAGCACTTTGTCCGGCGGCGTGGCCGGTGACCTGGCTACCCAGGGAAGACCGCGCGGCGCACGGTAGTCCGCCGGGGAACTGCCTGACCGACCTGACCGGCCAGGGTTTGGGACCGGCTCGGCCTGGAATACGAGCGCTTGCCATCACGTTCTAGCCCGCGTACAATATCTTGTACGCGGAGAGAAGGCGGGCAGGCATGAAGACCGTGACATACAGCGAATCTCGGGCACACTACGCCGAGACGCTGAACGCCGTCACAGATGACCGCGAGGAGGTCGTTGTGACCCGTGCCGGGCACGACCCGGTGGTGATCGTAGCGCTGGACGAGTACCAGTCGCTGCGCGAGACCGCCTACCTGCTCAGGAGCCCGGCCAACGCCCGCAGGCTGCTGGCGGCGATCGACCGGCTGGAGACCGGCGTTGGCGAGCAGCACGAGCTGCTCGAACCGTGAAGCTGGTCTGGGACGAGGCGGCCTGGAGCGACTACCTGTGGTGGGAGTTGCAGGACCGGAAGGTCATGAAGCGCATTAACACGCTGATTGAGGACATCAAGCGGAATGGCAACGAGGGGATCGGCAAGCCGGAGCCACTGAAGCATGGATTCCGGGGCTACTGGTCACGGCGGGTCACTGACGAGCACCGGCTGATCTATAAGGTGACCGGGGACGAGTTGCGTATCGCTCAGTCCCGGTATCACTACGGAGACTAGCTTGCCGGACCTTATCGGCGGGTGTTCCAACGCAGTGCAGTGCAGCGCAGTTCAGTGCAGAGCCCGTACCCGTCACCGGGGCGGGTTCTTCGCCTCTTCGGCCCCGACTTCACGATCCTGGTCAACGTGCAGGACTTCACCGACGAGGCTCCTGCGTGGTGCCACCGATAACGACGAGAACCACGGTGCCGGTGGCGCGGGCTCCGTCACCTCAGGCCCAGTCCGCGAGCCCGGCCAGGATCCCGCTTCTCAGGAGCAAGTCGCCGGTGCCCGGCCCGCCGCAACACGCTCACTGTCCCCGAACCCGGCTCCTCGCGTCCGCGTCACGAGCGCCTCACCGGGGGAGTCCGCGGTCAGGCACAGGGGCAGGCACAAGTAGGCCGCCGAGGACCAGAGCGGATGCCGCGATCGTAGGAGATGTCCCTCCGCTCCGGCGAGGGCTGCGCGTGCTTGCATCGCTGGGCCGGCTCCCGGCAGTCGCGTCCAGAAGGCGAGGATTCGCGCAGATTGTGCGCACGCGGCTACGCGACGAGTTGGTCGGAGCCGGGTTATCCGGGACGTTCCCGGATGGCCGAACGCTTGCTCAGACGGCTATGCGTTCGAGTTCTTGATCGCCTGCGCGTACTCGCGGCCCTTGTACCAGCCGCAGGACGAGCATGCGGTATGGGGCAGGATGGCTTCCCGGCAGCGCGGGCACGTCGCAAGGGTCGGAGGCTTGGCCTTCCACTGCGCACGACGGGACCGTGTCCTCGATCGTGACTTCTTCCACTTCGGAGTGAGTCCCCCGGTCATGGCGACGTTCTCCAGTTCGTGTCGGCGTCGGTGGCAGCCTGATCAGCCCAAAGAGGCGGGCCGACACGGCTGAGAAGGTGGCGGCTTGTCAGAATACCGCACCCAGATCGCCGTTGCGCCGCCGTGGCCTGCTGCCGCCGTGGCCTGCTGCCGCCGTGCGGGGCCGTCAGCGGCGTGTTGTTACGGATCGTTTACGTGCCTCATAGCTATTCCGGTAACAAGCCGGGTAGGCACTGTGACGGTCAGTAACTAGACTGACGGGCGCGCAGCCACCGGGGCCACGCTGCGCTCCAGCAGTGACGCCACGGGGACGGGGGTTTGGCGTGTTCGGAGTGAGGCGGCCAGCACAGCCCGGCGACGAAGGGTCAGCGGACGGGGATTCGGCAGGCTCGGCCGACGGTCCCGCAGCGGCAGGCGGCACATCAGACCCCGCAGCCGAGGGCGAGGCCGGTGTGCCCGGACCGAGCACGAGCAGAGGGGGCCGGCCGGGCGTCAGGTTCATCGCGATCGGAACAGCGGCCGTCCTGGCAATCGCGGCGGGCGTCGCCTACGCGGTGGCGCAGTCGTCGCAGCCCGGGCCGGCTAACGGCTCGGCGCAGGCCGCGGCCAGCCCGATCCATGTGGTAGCGATCTCACCGTCCAATCAGGCCACCGGCGTCGACGGCGCGAATCCGATCATCGTGACGTTCTCCGGGCAGGTCTCGCCGAGTTCGGCAAAGCCGAAGCTGACGCCGAGCGTGCCGGGCGACTGGACGGTGGCGGGCGACTCGCTCGAATTCGAGCCGACCACGCCTTTTGGTCAGTCCACCACGGTCACGATCCTGATTCCCGGCGGGCCGTCGGGCGTCCACGCGGCCGGCGGCGGGCTGCTCACCGCCGCACTCACCGCGCAGTTCACCACGGCCCCCTACAGTCAGGCTGGGCTGGCCGTCCTGCTCGCGCAGCAGGGCTACCTGCCCATGAGCTGGGTACCGCAGCGCATCGACCCGGCCATGACCCAGCTCGCGAACCCAGACCCGGCCGCCCAGACTCCGCAGGGTCAGGCGTACGACCCGCCGCCTGGCACGTTCTCCTTCGACCCCGGGTACCCGTCGACGCTGCAGGCCGGCTGGGTGCCTGACCAGGCCAACGTCATACTCCAGGGCGCGGTCATGGCGTTCAAGTCCGAGCACAACATGACCATCGACGGCAGCCTGACGCCGCAGCTGTGGGCCGCGCTGTTCCAGGCCCAGCAGCTCCACCAGCAGAACGCCAATGGCTATACCTACGCGATCGCCAGCAAGGGGTCGCCGGAGACGCTGACTATCTGGCACAACGGCCAGCAGGTGCTGCAGAGCCTCGCCAACACCGGCATCGGAGTTGCCCCGACCGTGGACGGCACCTTCCCTGTCTTCGAGCGGTTCCTGAACACGATCATGAGCGGCACCAACCCGGACGGCAGCCACTACTCGGACCCGGTGTCGTACGTCTCCTACTTCAACGGCGGCGACGCGGTGCACTACTTCCCGCGGGGCTCATTCGGCTCGCCCCAAAGCCTGGGCTGCGTCGAGCTGCCCTACACCGAGGCCCAGCAGGCCTACCCGTACCTGACCTACGGCAGCCTGGTGTCCGTCCAGGGCTGATCTCCCGGCCGGGCTAGCCCGGCCGGGCTGGCCCGGTCTGCCCGCACGCTACCGCCCGGCACCGCAACGACGCGGTGCCAGGCGGTTTTTCCGTGCTAGGGCCTGCGGTGCCAGGCGGGCCGGCCGCTCGCGCCGGACTGGCCTGCTGCCTGGTGCCACTATTCTTGGATGGGTGCCGTTACTTCCGCAGATCGACCAGGTCGCGCTGTGTGGCGGTGACGCGTCCGGGTTTCGCCCTGTCGGTCCTGGCCTGAACCTGTATCCACTTCTTCACCTGGTCCCGGGGTGCTTGCCAGTGTCGGCACATAGAGTCACTGCCACGGGCGGCCTGCGGCACAGGCGCTCCGGGGTCACCGCCCGTCTTGCGCGGCCGGGCAGCTACCGGCTACGAGGGAGTCTTTGGTGTCTGTGACGAACCTGCGCTGGCGGATCGCGGCCATGGCCGGCGTGATCGTTTTCCTGCTGCTCGCCGGCGTCTGGGTCGCTCGCACGCATGCGACGGCGCAGTCATCGGCGAACGGCAAGAACGACAGCCCGGCCGCCCACTCCTCACAGACTCCCGCAGTTCCGTTGCAGCTGGTGTCCGCCACGCCGACCAGCGGTGCCACCGGAATCAACGGCGCTGCCGACATCACGATCCAGTTCTCAGCACCGCTCGCGACCACCTCGCCGCTGCCCGCGATCACGCCGTCGGTGGCGGGCAGCTGGCAGGGCGCCGGGACTGACACGCTCCAGTTCGTGCCGACGACGCCCTTCGGCCCGGGCACTCAGGTCAGCGTTCAGATCCCCGGCGGCCCGCGGGGCGTCCGGTCCGCAGCCGGCGGCCTGCTCGGCAGCGCGGCGCAGCTGAGCTTCCAGACCGGCACCTACCAGGCCGCCCGGCTGGACGAGCTGCTTGGCCAGCTCGGCTACCTGCCGCTGACCTGGACCGCGGCGCCGGGCGCCACGGTGCCCGCGCCGACGGACGCGGCCGGTCAGATGGCCGCCGCGTACAGCCCGCCGACGGGCTCGTGGAGCTGGCAGCCCGGCTACCCGAGCGAGCTGCAGAACTTCTGGGACGGCGGCGCTGCGAACGGGCTGATCGTCCAGGGCGCGGTCATGGCGTTCGAGTCCGAGCAGGGCCTCGCGATGGACGGCGTCGCTGGACCGCAGGTCTGGACGGCGCTGCTCAGGGCGATCGCGGCGGGCCAGACCAACCCGAACGGCTACACCTACGCGATCGCCAGCGAGAGCAACCCGGAGACGCTGACGATCTGGCATAACGGCCAGCAGGTGCTGCAGGTCCTCGCGAACACCGGCATCGAGGTCGCGCCGACCACCATCGGCACTTCGCCGGTCTACATCCGTTACCGCAACCAGATCATGAAGGGCACCAACCCGGACGGCACGCCGTACGCTGACCCGGTCCAGTTCGTGGCGTACTTCCGTAGCGGCGAGGCCGTGCACTACTTCCCGCGCGGATCCTACGGCTGGCCGCAGAGCCTCGGCTGCGTCGAGCTCGACCTGTCCGACGCGCAGCAGGCCTGGCCGTATCTCAGCTACGGCTCGCTGGTCACGGTCGAGGCCGGCTCGCTGACCCCGCCGGGCAGCCCGACGGCCTAGCGGCGGCTGCCGCGCACAGCACGCCAGGCAAGCGGCGGCCGGCCGCGACGCGGGCCGCGCACCGCCGATAGCATCGAGGCCGCGGGGTGATCGGCCCCGCGGGCGCGGGTGCAGACCGCCCGGCCCGGGCGTGACCGCGGACGCGGTACCCAGCACCCAGAGGAGCAGCCGTGCCTGCCGACAAGCTGCGCATCACACTCGCCGGACGCGAGCACGTGGTGGAAGAGGGCACGACGGCCGGGCAGGCGCTGGCCGACCGGCAGCTGGCCGACCGGCCGGTCGCGGCCAGGGTCAACGGGGACCTGCGC
>JBOHCP010000356.1:0-5808 GCA_050698875.1 Streptosporangiaceae bacterium
GGCCCGGCTGGCCCAGTGCCGGGGGTGGCGGTGACCACGGGCACGGCCGTGTTCTGGCCGGCGGCCTGGCCGAGCTGGGCGCGGAGGGCGGCCTCGCGCCGCGGTGACTGGAGCCAGAACAGCACCGGGGTGGTGATGCCGGTGCGGGCGGCCAGCGCCTGGTAGCCGGAGAGTTTGGCGGCCAGCCGGGGCAGGTTCTCGGTGCCGGTGTCGTAGTCGCCCCACAGCGCGGCGCAGCGGCGCTCGGACCACCAGCAGTCCAGCCCGGCCGGGCCGGCGAGGCTCTCAGCGCTTACCGGGAGACGGGCATACCGGCTATAACCGCCTCGCTGCAGGCCTGGGAGGCTTGGGCAGCGCGGGGCTGATCCAGCTCACCGTGTCCAGACACCGGTGCGCCGTGGCCCGTAGCAGGTCACAGCGCTCGTTAAGAGCTGACCCGGACCTCACTGCATCACGTGCTTGCCACAAGGCCGCGCCGTTCCTGATTGAGCCCGAACATCCAATCAGGTGCAAAGCGCCGGGCCAGTAGCCGACGTGCACGAACGAGCAGAACGGCGGGAGTGTGCGCCTCCCCTAAGTCGAAATGCCAGTCACGCGGCGTGAGTCCGCCTAAGCAGGAGGAGCGCCGAATGGCACGACGCCGACCGCCGGCTTCGGGCAACTGGCCGACCAGCCGATCACGAGAGCCCCGCAGCCAACCCCAGCACGGCCCGTCAGACGCAGCTGCGCGGCCGGATGGGCGTCAGGTATCGCTTTGCATCCATATGGCGGCTAGATAACGGGATCAGGTAGTGAGTTGCACGATGGCCTCAGCTAACGGAGGCGGCGGGAGGCCAGGCCCGGAAGCGAATGCCGTACTCGTTGGTCTCGACCTCCACCTGGCCGAACCCCGCCTCCTGCAGCCGGCTGGCCAGGCCGGCTGGTTCGACCGGCACGCAGATGTCGCCGGCGTGCAGTTCCCGGACTCCTCGCTGTCGAGGCTGTCGGTCCCGGCGAACACGCCGTCAGGACGGAGCACCCGGGCAGCCTCGGCGAACAAGCGGTCCCGGAGGGCCGTGGACGGCAGGTGGTGGAGCATGGTGAATGACAGCACGGCGCTGAATCTGCCGCTGCCGTAAGGCAGGCAAGTGGCGTCGCTCTGTACCACCTGCACTCCGCCAGCGGCCATCCTGTGCGCCAGGCGCCAGCGCCCGGACCACCCGCTGGTAGATGAAGGCGGCAGATACGTTTCGCGCGCGCGGGCAATCATCAGCTGTCAGCGCGCCGGGCTCCTCCAAGAGCGCGTCGCGCTCGAATGCCTCGATCTCATCAGCTGTCAGCTCGCGATCGCCCGCATCGGGCGACCCTGCGTCATCACTACCTCACGACAGCAAGACCCGCATTCGTTCCGGCCGTCGCGAGAGCCCACGGCCCAGCTGCTCGGGATCACGGCGCCTTACCAAGATCACCGCATCCGAGCGGACATCGAGCAAACATTGGCCGGCGCACAGCGCCTCAAGATCGCAGCGCCAGCGAGAAAGACCAGGTCAGAGGCCATGAAGGACGGGTGCGCCGCCAGGGACTTGAACCCCGAACCCGCGGATTAAGAGTCCGCTGCTCTGCTATCAGATCAGTGCTCTCGCTGCCGGTTGGTACCGGCCTGTACGCGACTCGGCCGGTTCCGGTGCCGCATGCTGCCGGGTAGTGCCGGCCCGTACCGCGGCATCCGAGCAAACAACGAGCAAACACGCCAACCGACGATCTTGGTATCGTTCGCGCCCAAACCGCGGCCTGTCAGCATCGGCGGAAGATCACAGTTGTCGGCCAGCGCCGCTGGCTTGAGCGAGGTGCGGGCAGGCGGCCGACCTGCGGTGTACTAGCGGTGTACCTTGCCTCGACCTGCGATGTACCTGCACCGAGATCACGCGCAAAGATCTGGTAGCGCCTGATCTGCCGGATCGAGCCCGGCCACCGCAGGCCACCGCGTCGGCCTCGAAGGTGTCGGCAAGCTGAGTCGCGTCCTGGCATGGCGGTGATCACAGAGAGTGAGCCTCTTCCCAGATCGTCGCGCTGCGCGTCCGCGCCGATCGCCGATTTAGTGCGCCTTTTCGTCGGTGCGTCCGGATGGTCGGCACGGCGCGGATGGGACAATTCTGTGTGTGCCGCGGGCACGTGCTCCTCATTAGGGCGAAGGCGCGCGGTCAGCGCGGCAGTGCCCTGGGACGCGTCGTTCGCGCTGCCGGAACCGCAGGCTGGGCGGGCGGTTGCTGATGCCCGGGCGACGATGCATGGCGGGAGCGGCATGATTTCGCGGCGGCGATCATCGCCGGGATTCCCGCTACCTGGGTCAGGACTTGAGCTGGGCCAGGCCGCTGCGCAGCCGCTGGCAGGCGAGTGTGCCGGCCACGATGGTGATGGCGCCCAGGATGGCTGCCGGCCTCAGTGTTGCGGCGGTGTTGCCGCGGAGGGCGGCTTTGAGCATGCTGATTGCCCAGTAGCCGGGTGAGGCGGGCGCGAGATGCCGGGCGATGGACGGCATCATGCTCAGCGGCAGCAGCGCGCCGGCCAGGGTGCTGAGCACTATTGCACCAATGTCGGTGAGCACGGCGAGCTGGCTGTGGCTGCGCACCAGGGTGGCCAGCAGTGACCCGGCCGCCAGCAGCGTCATGCTCCACACCAGCATCGCCAGCAGCAGCAGGAACGGCGGCCCGGTCATCCTCAGGCCGGCCACTGCGACGCCGTAGCCGATCACCACGGTCTGCTGCAGCAGCAGCACTGCGAGCACCGGCACCGCCTTGCCGATGAGCAGCTCGGCGGCGCTGGCGGGCGTCGCCCGCAGCATCTCCCAGGTCCGCCAGGTCCGCTCAGACAGCAGCGACATGCCGACAAGCTGCAGCGCCAGCGTGGAGGACAGCACGAGCATGCCGGTCACATCCTGCGCGGTGCCGCCGTCTGGCATCAGGCGGGTGAGTACCGGCTTGAACAGCGCGATGAGGACCATCGGCGTGATCACATACGTGATGAGGTTCGCCGGGTCGCGGCGCCGGAGCAGCAGGTTGTGACGGGTCAGCGCGGCCACCCGGAGCGCGCTTGCCGTCACAGCGGAGCCGTCATGCAGCACTGGCCACCGCCTGGTACAGGTCCTCGAGCGAGGGCTCGGTGACCGACACACCGCGCAGCGGCTTGCTGATCGTGGTGAGGAGCTGGGCCAGCGTGGCGGCGGTGTCGGTGGCGCGCACCCGGAGCACCTCGTCGCCGAGATCGACGGTGATCTGGCCGGGCAGGCCGGACAGCAGCTGCTCCGCGGTGCCGCGGGCGATCACCCGGCCGTCCCGCGCGACCGCGAGAGTGGCCCGCAGGTCGGCGAGCTCAGGAAGGTAGTGCGTGGTGTAAACGATCGCCGCGCCGTCGGCAGCGCGCTGGCGCAGCGCGGCGAGCAGGGCCCGGCGGGTCTCCGGGTCCACGCCGGCGGTCGGCTCGTCCAGCAGCACCAGCGGTGGCCGGTGCAGCAGCGCCACCGCCGCCTGGGCGCGCCGCTGCTGACCGCCGGACAGGCCCGCGATCCGGTGGTCCAGGAAACCGCCCAGGCACAGCGCATCGGTCACCTCCCCGATCGCAGCCGCCAGCCGGTTGCGGCGCAGCCCGTGCAAGCCACCAAACAGGCGCAGCGACTCCCGCACGGTGACAGCCGGGTACAGCGAGATCTCCTGCGGTGCCACGCCGATGAGCCGGGCCGCCCGCCGCGGCGGCAGCCCGTCGATAGTGACGTGGCCGGCGTCGGGCGCTGCCAGGCCCGCCACGATCCGGGTGAACGTGGTCTTGCCCGCGCCGTTGTGCCCGACCAGCCCGGTGATCTCACCGGGCGCCACGCTGAGCGTGAACCCGTCCAGGGCAGTGACCTGCCCGTACCGCTTGACCAGCCCCGTCGCCTCCAGCACGTCGGCCGCCTCCCAGAGATCGATCTCTATACAACGTATAGAGACTGTATCGCGTATAGTTAGCGGTGTCCACCACGAGTCTGGGGGGGTTCCGGGCATGGCACTGCGCAAGCCCAAGGCCGAGCGCACGGCCGAGATCCTTGACGCCGCGATCGCGCTAGCGGACGCTGAGGGCCTCGCGGCAGTAACGCTGCGCGCCGTCGCGCAGCGGGTGGGCGTCACCGCGATGGCGTTGTATGGCTACTTCCCCGACAAGGACAGCCTGCTAGATGCGATGGCCGACCGGGTGATCGGCGAGGTCTTTCCCGGCCCGTACGCTGCTTTGCCCGGGTGGCGAGACCGGCTGCAGGCGGCGGCCGAACTGACGCGCATCGTGGCGCGCGAGCATCCCTCGATGATCCAGTACGCCTTCACCAAGCCCGCCGAGACGCCGTACACGATGCGGGTAGTCGAGTTCACCTACCAGGCGCTGCTCGACGCCGGCGTGCCGCACGCGGAGATCCCGCGGCTGGAGCGCTTCGTCAGCACCTTCGTCATGGGCTGGGCGCTGTCCGAGGCAAGCGGCCGGTTCGCCGCGGGCCGGATGAGCCGCCCGGAACGGCGGGAGCTGCTCGGCCCGGACGAGATGCCAGCCCATGACAAGGTTGCCGCCGTCCGCGACACCCACGCCGACCCCGACGCTGAGTTCCTGCCAGACTTCACCGGCATCCTCGACCTCATCGAGGCCGCCGCCAGCCGTGGCCGGGATCCGCGCCGGGGCTCCCCGTAGACGATGGGGATCACGCCACTGGACCTGCCGGCGCCGTTGATGGCACCAAGCGCTACATGCTGACGCGCGCTATCCGCTACACCCTGGCTGAGCTTGCCGCTGGCCAGTGTCGGTGCTGACCAAGGTTCAAGCGCTGCGGTCGGCGCCGTGCAATAACCAGCCGCCTGTGCGGTCGGCTATAATTCTGCGGCGCCATGCGCCGACCAAGCTGCCGGAAAGATCACTACCGAGCCCGCGCTTGGCCATAAGGCCCCGCTCAGACATCGACGGTGCCCTAGCAGCGATGAACAGGCCATGCACGACAGCGCCAGGCGTATGCCAGAGACACAAGCACACGCAGATCGCCCAGTTATGCAGCGGCGCTCGCTGTCGCTGTCGTGCCGTGCGCCCGCGCACATAACGAATAGGGCTCATTCCGTCGAGTGATCTTGTGCCGCTCGAATACTCGATTACGTGGCTGAATTGCGCTGTCGCCTGCGGCCGGGAGCCGATGCTGGTTGGCTGGCCAGGTGCTGCTCAAGGTCGTCTACTTGATGGTTTGCCGGGTACTCGGCCTCTTTGCCCTGGTGTGGCGCAGGGACCTGGCCAAGGATGCTGAGCTGCTGGTGCTCCGGCACGAGAACGCTGTGCTGCGCCGGTGTGCCGGGCGGATACGACACGAACCGGCTGACCGGGTGTGGTTTGCCGCGCTGGCGCAGCTGATACCCCGCGGGCGCTGGGCCGGGGTCTTCCCCGTGACGCCAGCGACGCTACTGGCCTGGCACCGTCGGCTGACTGCGAGAAAGTACGACACGAGCAGAGGGCGCGCGCCCGGCCGCCCGCCAGCGATCCGCAGCATTGCCCGCCTTGTCGTCCGCCTGGCGAAAGAGAATCCGTTGTGGGGCTACCGCCGGATCCACGGCGAGCTGGCCAAGCTCGGCATCACGCTCGCGCCGTCCACTGTCTATGAGATCCTGCGGGCTGCGGGCGTCGGCCCGGCGCCGCGCCGTGCGGGGCCGACCTGGCGGCAGTTCTTGCATGCTCAGGCCGCCGGGATTCTCGCGGTCGACTTCCTGCACGTCGACACCGTGCTGCTGAAGAGGCTGTATGTCCTGGTGTTCATCGAGAAAGGCACCCGCCGGA
>JBOHCP010000357.1:0-5808 GCA_050698875.1 Streptosporangiaceae bacterium
GGCGTCAGCATCGACGAGGAGGCGGCGGCGTCGGCGTTCCCCTACCAGCGTGCGTATCTGCCCTACTCCAGACTCCGCGACGGCACCGTGCATGACTGGTGAGACCTGTAGCGAGCGACGGCCTGAACTCAATCGGTGCGTCACGCACCAGCATCGCTGATGGCCTGCCGGGCAAACGACAGCACGGCTAGGCCGTATCGCCTCGCGGGCTCGGCGAACCGCGGCGGGGCAGCGACAGCGCGGGCCGGCTCGAGGTCAGATGGCCATGTGGAAGAGCTCGAGCTGGATGTTGTCGGGATCCTGCAGTAAAGCCCCGGAATCGGAACCGGCGATGCCTGCCGGCGACAACTCGTCAGCCGACCCTGGCGACCGGCTCAGCGTGCGCACAACCCGCTTCGCTTCATGGGCGTTCCCGAGCGCGGCGTGACCACTTTGTTCCTGGCTGGTCCGGTGTTTCCATCTCCGCAGCCAGCGCTCCCGGGTCCGGCAGCGGGACTCGCGGCTCTCGATCGCCGGCGCCCTCGCCGCCCCGCAGCTCCTCGAACTCAATCACCACGTTGTCCCAGCGAGACAACCACGAACCCGGCGCCGGGCGCTGAGCCGTGACCACCCATACCCCGGGCCAGGTGAGCCCGCCCAGCGGGGGGCCATCGACATCAGCCGAGACCACGACCAGGCCAGCCCGATGGCCCGCCTGCCGGGCGTCGGTGACAGCCATTCCGACCAGCTGGGGCACCTCAACCTGGCCAGCCTCACCCCGGCCGGCACGCTCCATAATGTCCCTCCGAAGACCATGCTCCCGCGCGTCGGCGAGCCATTCAACATCCTCAATTGCCGTGCTAACGATGCTCGGCAGAGGCAGGAGGCAGATGAATAGGTGCTCGTGCAGCAGGATGTCGTTTCAGAACGCGGTCGCGGACCTGTGCGCCCGCCGGCGGTGCGTGCGAGCGAGCCTGAGCGGGTGGCCGGCTCGTGCTGGCTGTGTGATGACCCGGACTGGCGAGCGGTGCAGTGTGTGCTTCCCGCCCGGCCCCGTTCCCAGGCAGATCCTGGCAGGTTCGCTTTATGCGGGGCATGCCCTATGTCGTCCGGCTGCTGGCAGGGCTAGCGCGACCCAAGACCCGCGCTCGCATGCTCGGCGCCGACATGGCCGGGGTGGTCGAGACGGTGGGCAAGAACGTGACCGGGTTCCGGGCAGGCGATGAGATGTTCGGAGGCCTGGAAGGGCGCGGAACTCTCGCCGAGTGCATCACCATCGGCGAGGCCGCGGCGGTTCTCCCCAAGCCGGCCAGCCTGACGTTCGAGCAGGCAGCAGCCGTGCCGGTGGCCGCATTCACCGCGTTGCAGGCGCTGCGCGACAAAGGGCACATCGAGCCTGGGCACGGGGCACAGGGTGCTGATCAACGGCGCGGCTGGCGGAGTGGGCACGTTCGCGGTCCAGATAGCCAAAGCGCCGGGCGGCGAGGTAACCGGCGTGTGCAGTAGCACGAACACGCAGATGGTCGCGTCGATCGGTGCCGACCACCGATGATCTGCAGGGAAAGCGGCATGGTACGACCGTCGCCAGCGCAGCCGTGAAGGCGACACTCCCCGGCGCACGACGACTTCGCTGGCCGGGCGAGCCGCTGAGCATCGCTGGAGGCGAGAGAGAGTGAAGGCGATGACAGGATCCGAGAGGCCGAGACCCGGCTGTTCGCTCGCATCGGCCTGCAGCCGAGGAGTCGTTCCTCGACCTTGACTGGGCAAATGCGCGGCTGCGGGTGCTCAGCATCGGGGCCGACCCGTCGCTGGTGATGTTGCACGATGTGAGTCTCGCGGCGGCCGTGTAGGCGCCCTTGCTCGCCAATCTCACCGACTACCGGGCTCTCCTCGTCGAACTGCCCGGCCATGGGCTGTCCGGGCCGGTGGCCTACCTGCCCGGCGGCATGCGGGACCACACCCTGGGCCTGATGGACGGAATCTTCGACGCACTCGGCATGGCCACCGCCCCGCTGGTTGGCCACTCACTGGGCGGGATGTTCGCGCTCTGGTACGCGGCCGCCCGGCCGGGACGGATCGCTTCGCTGGTCGCCATCGGCGACCTCGCGGTCGCGCTGCCCGGTGCGACGGTCAGGATGCCGCTGTCGCTTCTGACCCTACGATCTCCGACACGCCGACGTGTCCCTGTGGCTGAACGCCGACCGTCCGTGCGCCGGACGTCGCCGAGCGGGCCTGCCCTAGTCACTGGATGCCGACCACGCTGTGCGATCAGGCGCCAGTTTCCGCTGGCCAAGGCGGTACTGAGACGGCGAGGACTGAGGAGCTGACCGAGCAGTTGGGGCATGACACCAACGACCGACGGCGTGGGGTAGGACGCTGGTGACGGGTGTGGCGGCGATGAGCAGATCGAGGCGCCGCGGAACCGGGCGCCAGTTATGCCGTGGGCGCGCGTCGTTGTTCAGGCGGCCTCGCGGACTGGCAGCAGTTCGGTTCCGGCCGCGGTCGTGGTGGCTGGCACGGCGGTCGGGAAGTACAAACAACCGCACAGGTCGCTGGTCAATTGCCGGATCCAGCGCATCCGGTCGGCTGCTTCTTCCGGGTGGTCGCCGAATTCCTCCGCCACGCGGCAGGTGCAGCCGGCCGCGCTCAGACGTCGGACGGTGCTGCCGATCGCGTGTGCGACTGTCTCGGCCGTCGGCGTGTCAGAGGGCTGCAGCGTTGAGGCGAACAGTGCTTCGCAGACGGCCTCGTTCACATGCTTCCTGGTCACGGTAGCCCTCCGGGAATCAGAACGTAGGGGACAGATTTCGTGCGTCCCGCTTGCCGGGCGGTTGCAGTTACTTGCCAGTAGGACGGTACAGCGCACGGTTTCCGTTGCGTGATCTGGATCACCTTCCATGCCTGAGCCACCGGCGGCTCTTATTGGCGGACTCCCGGCTTGGGAGCGCAACCGCGCTCGATACGCGGCCTGGGGCTTAGGTCGCAGCCAGTCACGCAATCCAGACGACCCCGCGACAGCGCGCAGAACGATCCACTGTGGGCGATAGAAGACTGAAAGTCGAGTTTGATATGAGTAACGCGGAAAGATGGGTACGCGCGCCTTTGCGCGGCCTCGCACTGGATCACGCTGGTGGGCCTCATCCATCATCGCGAGGATTCCGTGCGCTGATTCGGTGCTGTCGTCGCGCTGCTGGTGACAGGGGATACGGATTGCTCACGCGGGCCGGTTCGGTGCATTCGCTGTAGGCCTGTTCGAGACCCGGCTCAACCACGGCCTGCAGCACGGCATGTTCTTGTGCGGATCAACGCCGATGACCACCAGGTCCACGCCCGGCCTCCTCGCTCACGATGCGACTGTCAGCGAGGACGGGCAACCCTACTTCAAGCTCAGCAGACCCTTCTTGAGCCACCTCGCCACGGCACCCGGCCAGGACGCATCCCATGAAGAGCCACGCTCAGCAACCGAGATGGGCAGCCGCAAACAGAGCGTCCAGCCAGGCACCTCACCCGAGCCTGCGCCGACCCAGACGGTCTCGGAAGACCTAAGTAACCGCAAGGCAGCGCTGTTCTGGGGTCGCGGTGGAAGCGTTGTACGGTCGCTAGTCGCCGCCCTGCGCCCAGAAGGCACAATGATGGTCTGCGGCAAAACTGGTCTCCGGCTGCGGCGCCGGCGGGATCAGCGAGAGCATCTGCTGACCCGTGGTGGTAAAGCGGGGCCAGGGCGCCGCGCCGTGCGCCGACGGCACGTCGACCTTGGCGAAGCTCGTCCATTCCGCCCGCATCGCCGCTGCCAGCAGTTGCTGTTGCGCCGACAGCGTGCCGTGGGAGGTGGCGGGCAAAGCGAATAGGTACTGCAACTCGGAGGCGTGCGCGGCAGCGTAAGGGAAGCCGGGAGATGGATAGGGGGCTGGCGCGTTTTCGTCATTGAACTCGTAGGCATAGGTCGGCGTATATCTCGCCAGGTCCTGGTCGAGCAGCAACGTCGGGCAGGCGAATATGCCGTCGGTGCCCACTGCACTGATGGCCAGCGGCGGACTTGGGTAGGCGCTGAGCGGGTACTGGGTCGCGATGATCCCGGCGAGCAGCGGCGAGACGTGCAGCGTGGACTCGATGGTCGCCTGGTAGTTGGCCGCCGTTACAGGTTGACCCTCGAAGGTCGCCAGCGCTACGAACAGCCGCCATTCGTCATGGTTGGAACCGTCGATCACCGGGACGCGGCTGAAGTTCCCGCTGGCAAGTGCTTGTTTAAGCGGCTGGGTGAGCACCAGGCCATCGATGTCGGCGCTGGCGCCCGACTGGTCCTGGTCGGCCAGAATCGTGGCGACTGGCAGACTGCGCAGGCACTTGGCGGTCTGACTGGCACAGCCAGCCTTCGCGGCGAACGCACGACCCTGCGCCTCGGCGCTCGCGAGTGACAGCGGGTACTCGGCGTAGCCGCCGCTCTCGGCGATCGCCCTGGCGAACAGGCCACGCGCGGTGGGCGAGATCAACTGCAGCAGCACGCTCTGGCCGCCAGCCGACTCACCGAAGATCGTGACGTTCGCCGGGTTGCCGCCGAGCGCACGGATGTTGTGCCTGACCCAGCGCAATGCTGCCTGCTGATCCATCAGGCCGTAGTCGCCGGCCGGGCCGCCCGGGCGGCTTGCCAGCGCAGGTTGAGCGAGGAACCCGAGCGCGCCGAGCCGGTAGTTGATGGTGACCACGATGACACCGTCGGCCACCAGTGCGCTCGGGTGGTAATCGTCGCTTTCGCCGGCGACAAAGCCGCCGCCGTGCATCCAGACCATCACGGGCAGGTCGCTGCTGCGCTGTCCGGCCGGCCTGAAGACGTTGAGATAGAGGCAGTCCTCGGACATGCTCGCACGGCCGAACACCCCGGCTGGCTGCGGGCAGTGCGGCGCGAACTTGGTAGCCGCGCGGATCCCGTGCCAGCGCGCCGGCGGCTGCGGCGGCCGCCAGCGCAACGGGCCCACCGGCGGCGCGGCGTACGGGATCCCGAGGTACTCGTCGGTGCTGCCAGCAGCCTTGCCCCGGATCTGACCGTCGGCGATGCGCACGACCAGCGCCCCGGGCCGGCTTGTCGGCGTGGGAGCGGGCGCTGGGCCCGAGCAGGCGGCCATTGCCATAGCAAACGCAGTCGCCGACAGAACGGCGAGCGCTCGGCGAGCCAGGCCACGCCGGCAACTTCGCTCGGTCGCGGGGCCACGACGGGCGGCCGCATGCCAGCGCACCTGGCGTTCCGGCATGGGTCGCTCCCGCGCTAGTCGGTCTGGTGGGTGCCCTCATTCTGGCGGTCAGGCACGTGAGTGGAAACGCAGTGACAGCGCCAGGTAGCGCGGAGGGCCGGCCCACGCCCTCGTTTACCAGGCGGCCGGCGGGAGCAGAACTGGTTGTGGGTGCCGCCCCTGGGACGTCGCGTTCCGCGGTGAGGAAGAGGGCATGAAATGACACAACCTGGCAGGCCCGCGGTATTCGTTCATGGCCTCTGGTTGCATGCCAGTTCGTGGGATCCGTGGCTTGAGCTGTTCCAGGAGGCAGGCTACGCAGCGACAGCACCGGGCTGGCCGGGTGATGCGGACGCGGTGGACGAGGCCCGCCGGGATCCGGGCCGGGTGGCGGGCAAGGGCATCGACGAAGTCGTCGACCACTACGCCCGGATCATCCGCGGACTTGAGGCTCCTCCGGTTGTCGTCGGTCACTCCTTCGGTGGCCTCATCGCGCAGCGGCTTCTCGGGCAGGACCTAGGACGGCGCTGAATAACCCGTAGACCCTGTTCCGGCGTTTCTGCCGGCTCTGTGTTCGAATGCCTGGGATGATGGTGTCATGCAG
>JBOHCP010000358.1:0-5795 GCA_050698875.1 Streptosporangiaceae bacterium
CGGCCAGCGCGCACCAGGCGGACCAGCGCGCCAGGTCCCGACCGCGCTCGGCGCGGAACCTCGCGTACGCCGCCTCGCGCGGGACGGTGAGCGGGACCGCGCGAACGAGCCGCAGGGCCGTGCGCTTGGCCGCCCACACCGCGTCCCGGTCGATCAGGTCCGCCGTCGTGTTGGCGGCCCGCAGCGGCGCTGCCAGCTCGGCGATCCGGTGCCGGGCGGCCGCCGGCAGAGCTGCGTACTCGGGCACGTCCTCCACGCACAGGTACAGCGGGCTGGTGAACAGGCGCGTCATCGGCAGGTACGGTGACGCGCTGACCGGCGGTAGCGGCTCGGCCGCATGCAGCGGATTGACAAGGACGAATCCGGCGCCCAGTTCGGTCGCGCTCCACCGGGCCAGCTCGGCCAGGTCGTGGAGGTCGCCGTGGCCCCAGGAGGCGGTCGAGCGGACCGAGTACAGCTGCACCGTGAAGCCCCACTGCCTGCTGGCGGGCAGGTCTAGCGGGGCGTCCAGCCGTGACTCCGCGGCGCCCCCGGCCGGCTGGCCCGCGGCTCGAGGCGGAGCCGCGGCGGACGCGGGCTGATCGAGCACCTCGAGGATCGCGGCGAGGGTCTCGGCCGGGACGCTGACCCGGCGGCCTCGCCAGTCACGGTATTCGGGGACAATGCCGGCATTACGGGCGCGCTCGATGAGGTGGTCGTCGGTCACCGCACCATAATCGACCCCGCCGGCCCCGGCCTGACGCGCGGCCGCGCGTTACGGCGAAGACTTTGCGTTAGCCGAAGACCTTGCGTGCTATGTGCACGCAAGGTCTTCGCGATAACCGCCGGCGGCCGATTTGTCGGCGGCCGGGAGCACACTGTCGGCCGTGCGGAACCAACTCCCGTCCATGCTTCGCGACGCGGCCGCGCGTCAGGCCGGCGTCGTGACCAGCGGTCAGGCAACCGATGCTGGACTCAGCCGTAATACCGTTCATGCGTGGGTTCGGGCCGGCCGGTGGCAGCGGCTGCATCGGGGCGTGTACGCGACGTTCACTGGCCCGCCGAATCGGCAGGCCGTGCTCTCGGCAGCAGTGCTCTACGCGGGACCGGGCGCGATGCTCAGCCACCAGACGGCGGCGGAGCTGACCGGCCTGGCCGATGCGCCGAGCGAGCTCATTCACATCAGCGTCCCGGCCGAGCGGCGAGTCTGCCGAGAGCCGGGCGTCGTCATCCACCTGTCGGCTCGTGCGCGCGAGGCGCTGCATCCCGCACGGCTGCCGCCGCAGTCTCGGATCGAAGAGACCGTGCTCGACCTGGCGGACCGGGCCGCAAGCCTCGACGACGCCGTGGGCTGGGTTACCCGTGCCCTCGGCCGCCGCCTGACAACGTCGGACTGGCTGCGGGCGGCGCAGGCGCGTCGGCCGCGAATGCGCTGGCGGTCCGAGCTAGCCGAGCTGCTGAGCCCGGACCTGGCTGGCCTCATGTCAGTGCTGGAGCGGCGCTATCAGCGCGATGTCGAGCGACGACACGGGCTCCCCAGCGGGGCCCGCCAGGTGCGGGTCAGGCGCGGCGACCGCACCGAGTACCGCGACGTGCTGTATGAGGAGTACGCAACCTGCGTGGAACTCGACGGCCACCTCGCGCACCCAGGCGAGGAGCGCTGGCGCGACATCAGGCGCGACAACGCCATGGCCGCCGATGGCGGCGTCACGCTTCGGTACGGCTGGCTGGACGTCACCGCCCGAGCCTGCCAGACCGCGGCCGAGCTGGACCGGGCGCTCCGCCGGCGCGGCTTCGCCGGCGCCCGTCCGTGCAGCCCCGGCTGCCCCGTCACGACGAACGCTGAAGCCCGGCGGCTAGCACTCCCGGCGCCGCGAGTTCCAGCCGAGAAGCGTAACCGGCCGCGCCAGCGACCGACCGGCAACACGGCACGGCCCGCCGAGGTAGTACGAGCCGGTCGGCACGCACCAGAGCGGCACGCACCAGAGCGGCACGTACCAGAGCGGGGTCCGCTGCCGATGAGACCGAACCGGCCGCCTGCTGGCAGCACGGCAAGATCTGGCCGAGGTGGTACGAACAGCCCAGCGCGTACCAGAGCGGCGTCCGCTGCCGACTAGACCGGCCCGACTAGACCACGACTAGACCCGGCCCGACTGGATCGGCCCGGCCGAGCCGGTTCGGCTGGCCCGACCCGGACGATCGAGCCGGCGGCGATTTATTCAGTTGCGGCGCGCCCGACCGAAAGGTGACGCTCAGCGCGTGACCACGACGTTCATTCCGGGCCTGGAACTCGCCCGGCTGTACTACGTCGAGGCCGTCCGGCCGCTCCTCGACGCGCACGTCCCCGGCCTGCCGCACTCGGCGGCGCTCGTCGGGCCGGGCTCGGAGGTACTCGGATTCGACACGCCGCGGTCGACCGACCACGACTGGGGCCCGCGGCTGCAGCTCTTCCTGTCCGACGAGGCTGCCGATGCTGGCGCCGCGGCCAGGGTCGGCGAGCTGCTCGCCTCGCGGCTGCCCGCGAGCTTCCGCGGCTACCCCACGGTGTTCGCGCGGTCGGGCACCCGACCAGGCTGGCGGCCCACGCACCACGTCCTCGTCGCCGGGCTGCGTAGCTGGCTGACCGGATTGCTCGGCTTCGACCCGCTGGCGCCGATCGCGCTGCTCGACTGGCTCGCGACGCCCACCCAGATGCTGGCCGAGGTGACCGGCGGCGCCGTCTACCACGACGGCCTCGCCGGAGCGGACGCCAGTCTTGAAGCGGTCCGAGCGCGGCTGAGCTGGTACCCGCGCGACGTCTGGCTGCACCTGATGGCCTGCCAGTGGCAGCGGATCGGTCAGGAAGAGCCGTTCCCCGGCCGGTGCGCCGAGGTCGGCGACGAACTGGGCTCGATCGTCGTCACGGCTCGGCTTGCTTCGGACCTGATGCGGCTGGCCCTGCTCATGCAGCGGCGCTACCCGCCGTACAGCAAGTGGCTCGGCACCGCGCTGGCCAGGACCGCGGCCGGTCGCGACCTGCCGCCGTTGCTCTCGGCCGCCTTGTCCGCGGGCACCTGGCGGGAACGCGAGTACAGCCTGTCGCGCGCCTACGAGTCGGTCGCTCGGCTGCACAACGCGATCGGCGTGACGCCCCCGCTCGACCCGGCGGTGCGGCCGACGTTCTACGACCGGCCTTACCAGATACCGGACGCGGGCCGGTTCGTCCGCGCCCTGCGCGACCAGATCCGCGACGAGAGCGTGCGGTCGCTGCCGTTGACCGGCGCGGTCGACCAGTTCATTGACAGCACTGATGCACTCGGTGACCGTGACCTGCGGCGCGCCGCGACGGAGGCGCAGCTGCCGCCGGGAGTCAGCGGAACAGATCCGGCGCCGACCGCGGCGTGAGCGCCCGGCCGAGCCAGTACCCGGTGACCGCCTGGACCACGGCGATCGCCACGGTCAGCACCATTCCCACGGCGGCATCGGCGGGCAGTCCCGTGAGGGCGGCGATGACCCGCGCGACCGGGCCGTACGGCAGACCGCGCAGCACGCCCAGCCACAGCGGCGCCGCCCAGCCCGCCGCCGCCATCGCTGCAATCGCGGGCACCGCGACGCGCCACGGCCAGCTGCCAGCCCGGTTCGCGAGTCCGGCGCCGACGCCGGCCACGAACGGCACGAACCACCAGCCGACCGCGGTCGCCGCACTGATGACGACCGCGCCGCCTAGCAGGAACACCAGACACGTCAGCGTCGACCACTGGTGCGGGCGGTGGCGGGCGAACCGCGGCCGGAACTGCTTCGGCGGGCGCGGCTCGCCGACGCCCTGCGCCCGCAGCTGACCGAGCCGGTATGCGCCGCGCTTGCCCAGCCGCCGGAACTCGGCGGTCACGGCCGCAGCTCCCAGGTGATGGGCGCACCGGGGCCGGCCCCCCACGGCATCGACAGATAGCCGCCTGTCCGCCAGGCTTCAGTCTGGTCGGCGTACCACGGGGAAGCCGGACTCTCGCTCTGCCCGCCCGGATAGCTGACCTGTGCGACCGCGGTGCCCGCCTCGGGCCATCCGACGATGACCCGCGCGCTCTGGCCAAGCTGTGAGTTGAGCCAGCCGACGGCGGAGTTCACCGTCGAGTCGTCGCCGCCGGCCGGCGCCGGGCCGTACCCGAGCGCGCTCGCGCCGGTCAGCGACGGGAACTGGGCGGTGTGCAGCTTGCCGAACTGCCAAGCGCCTGGATCGCCGCCCAGCCAAGCCGACAGCTGGTTCACCGCCAGCCGGAACGCCGTCCGCATGTCCGCCGCGGCTGGGGTGAGCAACCGTGTCCGCCGCGCGAACCGCCGAGCAGCTGCCAGGCTCGGTCGCGGCGGCGAGAACGCGGCGTTCCGCTGATCGCCCACCGTCCACGCGGCGAGGTCGGCGGCCAGGCTGCGCTGTCCGGCGCCGACCGCCAGTGCGGCCGGGTCGAGGCTGACCGGCACCCCCGCCGCGCTCCACCAGGGCCCGAATACCGTCGTCAGGTAGCTGTTCCAGAACAGCCACCAGATCGAGGCGCCCGGCGACGAGGCCGTCATCTGCCCGTCCCACGACACCAGCGTCTGCTCGGCGGTGCGCTGCAGGGAGCTGAGCCGTGCCCCCCGCAGCGCCGCCAGCAGCCGCGGCATGACGGCGACCGCGACCGGGTCGGCGACGTCGTCTTGCAGCGCGGCGAAGGTCACCGGGCTCATGGCCGAATGCTCGAAGAGATAGCCGGGTACCGCGTCACCGGCTGCGCCTGCGCCGCCAGCCACCACCACGTGCGAGGCTGGGTCATACACCGGCGGCCCGGTCGCGGCTCCGACCAGCCCGGACACGTCGTCCGCTCCGCCGCCCGGCAACGGCAGCCACGGCTGGCCCTGGTTGAGCCGCGGATCCTGGCCCGCCGTCACCGCGCCGATGTTGCCATGGTCGTCGGCGTAGACGAAGGTCAGATCCGGCGACTGCCAGGCCGCCAGCGCGCCCGCGAACTCGCTGAAGTCGCCGGCCTTGGCGACGGCCAGGAGGGCGGCGACGTCGGGCGAGCCGAGCGCGCCGGTCCAGAAGGCTGACACGGTCCGGCCCGCCGTGGTCAGCACCGGACCTTGCGCGGTCACCTGTACCGTGAGCCGCCGCGTCGGCCCGCCCCGCACCGGGATCGTGTAGCGCAGCATGCGCGGCCGCCGCCACTGGCCCCGCCAGAGGTAAGCTCCGCCTGGCCGGTGCGTCTGCTCGCTGTAGTACAGCGTGTCCTGGCCGGGCGCAGGGGCAAGCGACCAGGCGATCTGCGCGTTGTGGCCGATGAGCACGACGGGCAGGCCGGGCACGGTGACACCGAAGACCGCGAGGCCGGGCGCGGTCAGGGCAACCTGGTACCAGGTCGACGGCATGGTCTGCGGCAGGTTCGGGGACCCGGCGAGCAGGGCGCCGCCGCCCGCGACCCTCCGACCGTCGACCGCCCACGCGGTGCTGGCCGCGGCGCTGCCGATCTGATTCGCCGGGGGGGTGCCGAGCGCTCCGGACACCGCTCGCACCGCCGCCAGGATCGCCGCCGCGGCCCGCCCGATGCCAGCCGGGAACGCCGCGGCCGTCGTCGGCGCCGCAGCCGCAGCAGGCACCGCAGCCGATGGCGGCAGCCACTGCCGGGTACGCTCGGCGCCGAGCGACTGATCGAGCACCAGGTAGTCCAGTGACCTCGTGCTGAAGCCGAGCTCCTGGGTCAGCTCACCCTGCACCGCCAGGCTGTCCACCGGCGTCCAGTCCGGCGGGTAGACGCCCGCGAGCGAGAGCTCGGCAGGCCACCGCCCGCTGGCCCGTGCCTGCGCCAGGT
>JBOHCP010000359.1:0-5758 GCA_050698875.1 Streptosporangiaceae bacterium
CCGACGGCGAGTTCCTGGCCCGGCTCGCGGCCGCCGGGGACGACCTGCACGACTACCTGACCGGGCCGCGCTGGTACCAGCGCGTGTCAGGCGGCGGTACTGGCGGTGCTGGCGGTGCTGGCGGTGCTGGCGGTGGCCAGCCGGCGGCGATTGCGTACTTCTCGCCCGAGTACGGGATCACCGCCGCGCTGCCCGAGTACTCCGGCGGGCTCGGCATCCTGGCGGGTGACCACCTGAAGGCCGCCAGCGACCTCGGCGTGCCGCTCGTCGGCGTCGGACTGCTCTACCGGCATGGCTACTTCACCCAGTCGCTGTCGGCCGAGGGCTGGCAGGCCGAGCGGTACCCGGCGTTCGATCCGAACGGGCTGCCCCTGACGCTGCTGCGCGACAGCGCGGGCAGCGCGATCCGGGTCACGGTCGCCCTGGCCGATGGGGCGACGCTCGCCGCGCAGATCTGGGTGGCTCAGGTGGGCCGGGTGCCGCTGCTGCTGCTCGACTCGTATGTCGAGGCGAACGAGCCGGACCTGCGGGAGGTCACCGACCGGCTGTACGGCGGCGGAACCGATCACCGGCTGCACCAGGAGCTGCTGCTCGGCATCGGCGGCGTCCGGGCGGTACGGGCGTACTGCGCCAGCACCGGTCATCAGGAGCCCGAGGTGTTTCACACCAACGAGGGGCACGCGGGCTTCCTCGGGCTCGAGCGGATCCGCGAGTACATGGGCCATGGGCTCGCCTTCGACGTCGCGCTGGAGCTGTGCCGGGCAGGCACGGTGTTCACCACGCACACGCCCGTGCCCGCGGGCATCGACCGGTTTCCGCGTGACCTGGTCGGCCGGCAGTTCGCTGGCGCGGACGGCTCTGGGCCGTCGGTGGACCAGATCCTCGCCCTCGGCGCGGAGACATTCGCCGGCGGTGACCCGGCGGTGTTCAACATGGCGGTCATGGGGATGCGCCTGGCCCAGCGCGTCAACGGCGTGAGCAGACTGCACGGCGCGGTGTCCCGGGCCATGTTCACCGGGCTGTGGCCGGGCTTCGATATCGATGAGGTGCCCATCGGCTCGGTGACCAACGGAGTGCACGCCCCGACGTGGGTGGCCGCCGAGATGGTGGACCTGGCCAGGGTCGCCGCCCGCCCGGAGGCGGCGCCGGACGCCGGGGAAATCGCCGACCCGACCGACGACCCCGCGTTCTGGGATGAGGCCGCGGCAGACCCGGCCAGGATCTGGACACTGCGCCGCGTGCTGCGGGCGCGGCTGGTGACCGAGGCCCGGCGCCGGCTCCGGGCGTCGTCGCGCCTGCGGGGCGCTTCCGCGGCCGAGCTGATCTGGATCGACGGCGTCCTCGATGAGGACGTGCTGACGATCGGCTTCGCCCGCCGGGTGCCGTCCTACAAGCGGCTCACCATGATGCTGCACGACCCGGCTCGGCTGACCGCATTGCTCCTCGACCCGGACCGGCCGGTGCAGATCGTCGTGGCCGGCAAGGCACACCCGGCAGACGACGGCGGCAAGCACCTGATCCAGCAGCTCGTCAGCTTCGCCGACCAGGCGGACGTGCGGCACCGCATCGTGTTCCTGCCCGACTACGACATGGACCTGGCCCGCACGCTGGTGCAGGGCTGCGACGTCTGGCTGAACAATCCGCTCCGGCCGCTCGAGGCGTGCGGCACGTCCGGGATGAAGGCGGCCCTGAACGGCGGCCTCAACCTGTCCATCCTCGACGGCTGGTGGGACGAGTGGTTCGACGGCCAGAACGGCTGGTCTATCCCGTCGGCTGACAGCGTGACGGACCCGGGCCGGCGGGACGAGCTGGAGGCCGCCGCGCTCTACGACTTGATCGGCAAGTCGGTGGCACCGCTGTTCTACGACACCAGCGGACCGGGCGGGCTGCCGGTCCGGTGGCTCGACATGGTGTCGCACGCGCTGCGCGGGCTCGGCCCGCGCGCCCTCGCGACGCGGATGGTCCGCGAGTACGTGACCAAGCTGTACGGGCCGGCCGCACGCGCGTCCCTGGGGCTCGTCGTGCCCGCGGCGGGCACCGGTGCCGCCGAGCGCGCGGAGTTCGGCGCGGCCGCGGAACTGGCCGCCTGGAAACACCGCGTCACCGCGGCGTGGCCGGGCGTCCGCGTCGAACTGGTGGAGGCTGCTGATGATGGCGAGCTGAGCCCGGGCGGTCAGCTCGCCGTCATGGCCAGCGTGGCGCTCGGCGAGCTCAGGCCGGATGACGTGCGCGTCGAGGTCGTGTACGGGCGGGCCGGAGACGCCGACGAGATCATCGCCCCGGCAATCTCGCCGCTGCGCCTCGACGGCGCGGCGTCTACGGACGGCGTGGCGAGGTTCGTCGGCTCGGCCTGGCTCGGTCAGCCCGGCCCGTTCGGATACACCGTCCGGGTGCTGCCCGACCACCGGCTGCTGTCCGGGCCGGCCGAGCTCGGCCTTGTCACCCTGCCCGTCCCGCCGGCCGGAATGATCAACGGCGACCTGCGCTGACGAGGGCCAGGCAGCGTGGCAATCAGCGACCGCGGTGGTGGCATTCTGCTGCGCAATCCGGTCGCCGTTTGCCGGGTATGACGCGGCTGGCCCGGACTCGGCCCGGACTCGGCCCGGACTCGGCTCGGGCAGTTCGGGCGGCCCGGCGGCGGACATGACTGATCAGTCGCGGGAATTCGGCGCGGGCCAGTAGGAACGCCAGCAAACTCAGAGTCAATGTGACATCCTGTGATAGGGAGCTGTCGGTCTGTGACCGTCACAGATCGTCACGTTCTACTAACGGTCAATCACCACCGAGTGCGAGAGGACCTGTTCGTGAGAACTCAGATCAAGCCGGACAATCGCCTGCTCACTCCCGCTGAGGTCGCCGCGATGCTGCGCGTGGACCCGAAGACCGTCACCCGCTGGGCGCGCGGCGGGAAGCTGTCGTCGATCCGTACCCCCGGCGGGCACCGTCGCTACAGCGAGCGCGAGGTACGGGGCTTCCTCAACGGCTGGCAGGGGGTTTCGGCGCCGCGCACGTTCGCGGAGTGAGCTGGCCGGGACCTGCCCCAGGCGCGGCCCTGGGGCAGGTGCTCTCGGCTCGGCCAACCGCCCGCACCGAGTGCGGCCGCAGTGGACATAGCGCCAGTCAGCCCGCCGGTCCGATTCAGGACCAGGCGGGCTGACGGCATTTTTGATTGTCTCCATTCCCGATTCCCCGGTCGCTCGCCATTCCTGCTCCCCGCCGGCCCCTCGCTCCTTGCGTAGGATCGGCCTGCTAGGGTCTCGCGGGGTTCGGCCCCCGGCGCTGCACCTGCGGGGGGTGCGGGGGGACGTCCCCCCGGAGCTACAACTGCGCAACGGGAGGTGGCTCATGGGCGAGCTGGTCCGCGTCGAGGCTGACCAGTCGGTGGCGACACTGCGGCTCAACCGGCCGCCGATGAACGCGCTCGACAGTGCGCTCACCGATGACCTCATCGCCGCCGCCGGCCAGGTAGCGGCCGATCCCGACGTCCGCGCCGTCGTGCTGTATGGCGGCGAGCGGCTGTTCGCGGCCGGTGCGGACATCAAGGAGATGGCGGACAGCAGTTACGCGTGGATGGCGGGATACTCGAGCAGGCTGCAGGGTGCGCTCAACGCCGTGGCCGAGATGGGCAAGCCGGTAGTGGCCGCGGTGACCGGGTACGCGCTGGGCGGCGGGCTGGAGCTCGCGTTGTGCGCGGACTTCCGGGTGCTTGGCGAGAGCGCACAGGTCGGTCAGCCCGAGATTCTGCTCGGCCTCATTCCGGGCGCCGGCGGCACGCAGCGACTGCCCAGGCTGATCGGCCCGGCCAGGGCCAAGGACCTCATCTTCTCCGGCCGGTTCATCCGGGCCGACGAGGCGCTGGCCATCGGGCTGGCCGACCAGGTCGTCCCTGACGACCAGGTCCACGCGGCGGCCAGGGAGCTGGCCGCCAGGTACGCGGCCGGGCCGCCGATCGCGCTCGCCGCCGCGAAGCACGCCATTGACGCGGGCCTCGGCACCGACCTGCGGTCGGGTCTGGAGATCGAGCGGCTCGGTTTCGCCGGACTGTTCGGGACCGAGGACGCGCGCGCCGGGATGCGCAGCTTCCTGGAGAATGGTCCGGGGAAGGCCACCTTCAGCGGGCGGTAACCCGCTGTCGGCGAGCTGACGCCACCCAGAGCAATCAGCGGGCCCGTCCCGGTGCCGGGCGGCCAGATAGGGATGCGCTAGGGATGATGGAGCCAGCCGGCAGCCCGTCACTGGACATGGTGACGGCGGCACTGCGTGCGGACAGCAGCGACATCGCTATCTATGCCAAGGTGCTGACCGAGTCGCTCGGGGACTCGCTGCCGCCCGACAATATCCAGGTGGACCATGCCCAGTCGATGTCCGACCGGCTGAAGGGCCGGCCCGGCCGGGTGACGAAGATCACGATCCGGCTCGGCGACCAGGTGCTCACGCTGCGGCTCACCAGCGGGGCCCCGGTCGCGGAGGTCTGCCACCAAGTCCGGGACATAGTCCTGTCGCGCCAGCCAGTCTCCGTCGACCAGTGGGCCGCTGCACTGGCGAAGGCGCTGGTCAACCACGCCGAGCAGAACGCGGCGACCGCCGACGCGCTGCGGCGGCTGGTCGCCGGCGGCTAGCCGCCCTGACTCGCCAGCGCCAGGCGCCAGATCCGGCCTTAGGCTGTGTTGGTATGAGTGCCCGCTCCGGGGAGCTGCTCGGCCCCTACCGGCTGCGTGACCTGGTCGGTCAGGGCGGCATGGGCACGGTCTATCTCGCGACCGCGCCTGACGGACATCCGGTCGCCGTCAAGGTCCTCCGCCAGGGCGCGCCGGGCGAGGACACCGCGCGGCGGCGGCTCGCGCGCGAGGTGGACACGATGCGCCGGGTCCGCAGCCCGTTCGTGGCGGAGGTGCTGGACGCCGACGTCACGGGCGATCCGCCGTACATCGTGACGCAGTACGTCGCCGGCCGGACGCTCGAGGAAGTCGTCGGATCGGATGGACCGCTCACCGGCCCGCCGCTGGCTGCGCTCGCGAACGGCCTGGCCGCTGCGCTCGTGGCGATCCACTCGGCCGGGGTGGTCCACCGCGACCTCAAGCCAGGCAACGTGATGCTGGTGGACGGCCAGCCGGTGGTGATCGACTTCGGGATCGCGCAGGCACCCGACTCCACGCGGCTCACCATGACCGGCATGTTCATGGGCACTCCGGGCTACCTGGCGCCGGAGGTCATCGAGGGCGGAGACAGCAGTCCCGCTGCCGACGTGCACTCCTTTGCGGCCACCGTGGCCTACGCGGCGACCGGCAGGCCGCCGTTCGGCACCGGACAGTTCGAGGCGATCTTCTACCGGATCGTGCACGGCCAGCCTGACCTGGACACCCTGCCGGGGCCGCTGTGGCCGATCGTCCTCGCCGCGCTGGCCAAGGACCCGGCGAAGCGGCCGCCGGCGGCGCAGCTCGCCGGCCTTGTGGCCGGGCTCCGGCCGGACTCGCTGGTGGCCGCCCCGCCGGGAACGGTGCTGGCCGCGGCGCCCGCGGCCCCGATGGCCTACCAGCCGCCGTGGCAGCTCGCCGGCACCGCCGTCGATCTTCCCGCCCTAGCCAGTCGCGCCAGCCTCGCCGCGCCGAGGGCTGCGCCTGCCGGATCACCGCCGTGGCCGGGTACCGTGCCGATGGCCGTGCCTGGCCGCGATGACTTCGCCGACCTGCTGCCCCCCGTGGGCTACCAGCAGCCGGCCGTGCCAGCCGGCCGGGCGCCCGCCTGGACGCCGCCGGCC
>JBOHCP010000360.1:0-5747 GCA_050698875.1 Streptosporangiaceae bacterium
GCACGCGCCGCCGCGACCGGCCGCCAAGGAGCCGGCCGGCGCCGGCGTGACCTCCTAGCGCAGCGGCGGCCGCGGGACGGGCACGGGAACGCCGCGCTCGAGCCGGTCGAGGATGATCTCGACGCGCCTGTCGTCGAGTGCGTCGATCGCGTCGACAGCGGACTCGGCTTCCACGACGGCCCCGGGCAGCTCCGGGTACGAGGCGCGGCGCAGCCACTGGCCGTCCGGCTTCGGCACCGATTCGACGACGAGAACGAACGGGACCCGCAGATATTCGTCACGCGTCACGGAACGACTGTGTCAGGTCGCACGCGCATTGCACAGGGCTCCGGGTCGGTCCGATACTCGGGACTAAGACCCCCGGGAGGCGAGAGCCATGCTGACGGCGCACGAGAACGAATACATCAGCCGGGTCGGTGCTGGTACTCCGATGGGCGCGCTGATGCGCCAGTACTGGGTGCCGGCCATGCTGTCCAGCGAGCTGCCGAAGCCGGACTGCCCGCCGGTGCGTGTCCTGCTGCTCGGGGAGAAGCTGATCGCCTTCCGCGACTCCAGCGGACACGTCGGACTGCTGGAAAACTCCTGCCCGCACCGCGGCGGGTCGCTCTTCTTCGGCCGGAACCGGGACAGCGGGCTGCGGTGTGTCTACCACGGCTGGAAGTTCGACGTCGCCGGGCGGTGCGTCGACATGCCGAGCGAGCCGCCTGACAGCACCTTCAAGGACAAGGTGCGGGCGGTGGCGTACCCGTGCCAGGAGCGCGGTGGTGTCGTCTGGGCCTATCTGGGTCCGCGGGAGAGCCCGCCGCCGCTGCCCGACCTGGAGGCCAACCAGCTGCCTGACGGGCAGTGGAACGCCGTCGCCTACGCCAGGAACTGCAACTGGCTGCAGGGCCTCGAGGGCGACATCGACACCGCTCACGTCGGTTTCCTGCACTTCGGCTCCGAGAATCCGGACGACGTCCCGCCCGGCACCTACAAGTACTACGCGCTGAAGGATCGCGCGCCCAAGTACGCGATGCTTGACACCGACTACGGTGCCATGTACGGCGCCTACCGCCCGGCCGGGCCTGGCCAGGTTTACTGGCGCATCGCGCAGTTCCTGTTCCCGTTCTTCAGCATGCCGCCGACCGGTGTGCTCGGCAGGCACATCGTCGCGCGCGCCTGGGTTCCGATGGACGACGAGCACATGATGATGTTCATGATGCTGCCGGGGCTGAGCCCGCAGGTCGCGGCGACGCGGTCGGCGCAGGGCGTCCGGCCACCGAAGCTGCTGCCGAACACGACCGGCTGGCTCGGCCGGTTCCGGCTGGAGGCGAACGAGGACAACGACTATCAGCTCGACCGGAACGCGCAGGAGCGCGACGACGAGTACTCCGGGATCTGCGGCATTCACCTGCAGGATCAGGCGATCACGGAGAGCATGGGGCCCATCTACGACCGGACCAGGGAGCACCTCGGCAGCAGCGACGCGATGGTGATCAGGGTTCGGCGCCGCCTCATCGCCGCCGCGCGGGCGCTCGCCGAGACCGGTACCGTCCCGCCGGGGGTCGCCGAGCCTGAGGCCTACCGGCAGCGGTCAGGCGGCGTCATCCTGGACTCCGGCGCGGACTGGATCGCGGACACCAGGGACTTGCGCGCGGCCTACGCGGCGCACCCGGAGCTTGACCCTGCGATCGTGGGCGGCTTCGTCTGAGCGCCGGGCCGGCTAGGGCAGGGTGAGGATCTCGTAGCCGTCGGCGGTGACCGCGAGGGTGTGCTCGAACTGGGCGGTGCGCTTGCGGTCGGCGGTCACGACGGTCCAGCCGTCGGGCCAGATGTCGTACTCGATCGTGCCGAGCGTCAGCATGGGCTCGATGGTGAACGTCATGCCCGGCTCCATGATCACGCCCACCGACGGATCGTCGAAGTGCGGGACGACGAGGCCGGAGTGGAACGTGGTGCCGATGCCGTGCCCGGTGAAGTCCCTGACCACCCCGTAGCCGAACCGGCGCGCGAACGACTCGATGACCCGCCCGACGGCGTTGAGCGGGCGACCGGGCGCTACCGCCCTTATGCCGCGCATCGTCGCCTCCCTGGTGCGCTCGACGAGCAAGCGGGACTCGCTGTCCACGTCGCCCGCGAGGAAGGTGGCGTTCGTGTCGCCATGCACCCCGCCGACGTAGGCGGTGATGTCGATGTTGACGATGTCGCCGTCGGCGATCACCGTGTCGTCGGGGATGCCGTGGCAGATGATCTCGTTCAGCGACGTGCACATCGACTTGGGAAAGCCGCGGTAGCCAAGCGTGCTCGGATAGGCGCCGTGGTCGAGCAGGAACTCGTGGCCGATCCGGTCCAGCTCGTCGGTGGTCACGCCCGGTGTCACGTGCGCGCCGACCTGGGCGAGCGCCTGGGCGGCGAGCCGCCCGGCGACGCGCATGCGCTCGATCGTCTCGGCGTCCTTGACCTCCGGCTCGCCGCCGCGAGGGGCGCGCCGGCCCACGTACTCCGGCCGCGCTATGTGAGGCGGGACGCTCCGCTCCGGGGATATCCGGCCGGGCTGGAGGGTAGCAGGCATGATCTGAAAGTCTAGTGGACATGGACGACGACAAGAGCTGGTGGTACTGCCTGCGCCATCACGAGGCCGAGCAGGGGCCGGGCTGTCCGGGAAAGGACCGCCTCGGGCCTTACCCGACCCGCGAGGCGGCCGAGCACGCGCTCGAGACCGTGCAGCGCCGCAACGAGGAGTGGGAGGCGCAGGACCGGTGGCCGGGCGAGTCCGACGGCAGCTAGCCCGGGTCTTGTATCGTGAAACGAGCGGAGAAGCGCGTCGAGGGGGCACACAGTGACCGTCGATCCACAAAGTGGCCTGCCGCCGGCCGCCCAGGGCCGGCTGGCGGAGATCCGCCGGAGCGGCACCTGGGGGTCGGCGCTGACCGCCGACGAGTTCACGGCGATCAAGAGCACCGGGTTCGAGCCGGCCGGGCAGGTACTCGGCGCGGCCGTCTACAACGTCGGATACACCGGCGGCTACGCCTGCCCGGCCTACGGGAGCCGGTACGTCGGCGGTTTCGGCACGTACGGGGGGGTGCCGTACAACAGCGTGACAGCGACGTCCAGCAGCGGGACGCTGGGCTCCTACGGACCGCTGGTGCAGACCATGTACGCGGCACGCCGCGCGGCCATCACCCGGATGACGGCAGAATGCCGGGAGCTGGGCGGCCACGGCGTGGTCGGGGTCAGGCTGACCATTGGCTCGTTTCCGGCCGGCGGGCTGGAATTCAAGGCCATCGGGACGGCGGTGCGGGCGCCCGGCGGGGTGCCGCTGCGGGAGCCGTTCACCTCCGACCTGTCCGGCCAGGACTTCGCCAAGCTGATCCTGGCCGGCTGGGTGCCGGCCGGGCTCGTGCTCGGCATCTCGATCGGTGCCAGGCACGACGACTGGACGACCATCAGCCAGAGCCGGTGGGGTGGCGGCAACACGGAGGTGTCCGGCTACACCGACCTGGTGAACGCCACCCGGCATGACGCGCGGCACCAGCTCGAGCGCGACGTGGCGCGGCACGGGGCCAACGGCGTGGTGCTGCAGGAGATGGAAATGCGCGTCGGCGAGCACGAGTGCCCGATCCAGGAGGGCCGCAGGGACCACGTCGTTGAGGCGACGATCATCGGGACGGCGATCGCTCACTTCGGCAAGCCGCGGACCACGCGGCCGCCGCTGGCCATAATGTCGCTTGACCCGCAGCGACGTCAGGCCGCCAGGGTCAAGCTCGGCCCGTGAGCCGGCCTACGCCCCCCGTCAACTGAACGCCAAGGAGCGCGATGACTGAGCAGCAGGGCACCGAACTCAAGGTGCTAGGTGTACCACAGGACGCCATGCGCAGGCTGGCCGAGCTGCGCCCTGGCCAGCCCGGCTCCATCTTCACGTCCGACCTGTCTGTCAACGAGTTTCTGCTCGTCCGGGAGGTTGGCTTCCGCCCGGCCGGGCTGGTGCTCGGCAGCTCCATCTACCACGTGGGCCTGCAGTTCGGCCGATGGGGCCAGAGCCAGGAGCTCGACGTGCTGTCGCAGGCCATGTACCACGCCCGCGAGCTGGCGATGACGCGGATGGAGGCCGAGGCACAGGCGCTCGGTGCCGACGGCGTCGTCGGGGTCCGGCTCGAGGTGGAGATGAAGGAGTTCGGTAACGACATCGCCGAGTTCATCGCCGTCGGCACCGCGGTCGTGGCCGAGCCAGGCGCCGGCGGCGGCGGAGTGACCAACTGGCGGAACAACAAGGGCATGCCGTTCACCTCCGACCTGTCCGGGCAGGACTTCTGGACGCTGATCCGGGCCGGCTACGCTCCGCTCGGCATGGTGATGGGCACGTGCGTGTACCACATCGCCCACCAGCGGCTGGGCAACAAGATGGGCAACATCGGCCGGAACGTCGAGCTCGAGCAGTTCACCCAGGCGCTGTACGACGCGCGCGAGCTGGCGATGAGCCGGATGCAGGCCGAGGCGGAGGAACTGGCTGCCGAGGGCATCGTCGGCGTGCAGCTGCGCCAGCACAGCCACGCCTGGGGCTCGCACACCACCGAGTTCTTTGCCATCGGCACCGCCGTGCGGCCGCTGCGCGAGGACCACATCATCCAGACGCCGACCATGGTGCTCAGCCTCGACGCCTGACGACAATGCCGCCAGCCGAGCCCCCCGGCCAGGAGCTGCCCCCCGCCGCCCGCGAGCGGCTGGCCGGCCAGCGCGACACGCGCAGCTGGGGCTCGACGCTAACGGTGAGCGAGTTCACCGCCATCTCCAAGGTGGGATTCCAGCCGGTCGGTCAGGTACTCGGCGCCGCGGTGTACAGCGTCGGCGACGCCGGCGACGAGGAGTGCCCGTACGGCCTGGCGGTGTACCGGGGCGAGGGCAGCCCGGCCTACCGGCCGCCCGGCGGCGGGCCGCGGCTGGTCCAGGCGCCGGTGCCGCCGGCGGGTGCGGCCGCGATCGGCTCGGCCAGGCCGCTGGTGTCGGTGCTGTACCAGGCACGACGGGCCGCGATCAGCCGGATGACGACCGAGTGCGCGGCGCTCGGTGCCCTCGGTGTGATCGGAGTGCAGCTCGAGGTGGGCCCGTTCGGCGACGACGAGGACATCCTGGAGTTTCGCGCGCTCGGCACCGCCATCCGCGCTCCCGGAGTCGTGAGCCGGGCGCAGCCGTTCGCGTCCGACCTGTCCGGGCAGGATTTCACCAAGCTGGTCGCGCATGGCTGGATGCCGGTGGGGCTCGCGCTCGGAGTCGCGGTCGGCTACCGCCACGATGACTGGCTGGCGAAGGGCCAGACCCGGCTGACGGCGGGGAACGTGGAGGTCGAGGGCTATACCTATCTGGTCCGGCAGATGCGCACGGACGCGCGGAACGAGCTCGAGCTCGACCTGGTCCGGATGGGCGCCGACGGTGTCGTCGTGCGCGAGATGCAGACTCGGATCACCGAGCGCAGGTGCCCGATCGTGCCGTTCAGCCGTGATCACGTGGCCGAGGCGACCATCGTCGGCACCGCGATCGCACAGTTCGCGCGTATCGCGCCGCCGCCTATTTACGGCATCCACAAGCTCGACGGCCGGCGGCCGGAGCCGCCGCCGCCGCAGCACGTGTCGGTCAGCCTCGGCGGCGAGCCACCGGAGGGTCGGGCAGCCGGCGAGAACGGCGGCGCAGAACCGAGCGAGCCCGAGGCGTAGGCAGACCTCGCCTAGTGCAGGCCCGCATAAGTCCTTGAGGGGTTCGGGCTGCTACTC
>JBOHCP010000361.1:0-5742 GCA_050698875.1 Streptosporangiaceae bacterium
GGGCCAGCGCCTGGCGCTCAGCGTGACAGCTACCGACCCAGCCCCGGGCGCCGCGAACCGCCCGCCCCGCAAGGCACCCTCGTGAGGCCGGCGCCTCCGGACACCCACGGAACCGGCAGGGGAGCCACATTTGACACCCCTGGCGCGCGTCCCTAGCGTGTGAGCAGTGCCGAGCTACGGGCTGATCGACTCCGACTACACGATGCGGATGCGAGCGACGGCTGATCACGTCGACGGGCCCATCTACATGCTGGGGCTGACCAGGCTCCTGCCGGGCACGGACACCAGCCCGCGCGGCTTACCTGCCGTGGGCCGGGATTCCGTCACCGACTACGCGCCCATTCCGCTGCTGGCCTCGGTGGGCGCCGCGCTGTGCCTCGCCGCCACCGTGGTTGCCAGCTCGCCGAACTGGGACCGGGTCGGGGTTGTCGGCTACCCCAGCAGGCGCGCGTTCCTCGAGCTTGCCTACCAGCCGGATTTCCGTGCCTGGCACGCCAGGAAGGAGCAGTCGCTGGAGCACACCGTCGTGCTCTGCACCCTGCGCACCGGGGGACTGCCCGCGGCAGACGGCCAGCGCCTGCTGCTCGAGGTGTGGAACGGCCCGGAGCCAGCGCCGCTTGTCGGGGGCCCGGCGGCGAGATTCGACGTCGAGGGCACGGTCATCGGCGACGGCCGGCAGTGGAGCGGCGTCCGGTACACGCCGCTCGAGCTGGGCACCGCCCTGCCGCTGCACCCGGCCGGGTTCGGTTACCAGGCGCTGTTGCTGGCACCGGTGCGCGAGCGCTGGCGCTGACACGACGCGCGGGCCGGCGCGGCCGCACGCGATAGTGTCGGCGTCCTCGGCAGTCACCCGCGAAGGAGCAACCGTGACCGATCAGGCTACCCTCGGCGCCTGCGTCGAGCAGTGCTACGACGCCATCGAGTCCGTGTGCGCACGGCTGACGGGTCCGCAGTGGCAGACCCCGTCGCTGTGCCCGGACTGGACGGCCCGCGACGTCGTGGCGCACCTCGGCATGATGGAGCGCGTCCTGACGGGCTGGCTGCCGAGCGGCGCCGACGAACTCGCGCCGGTTGACCGGATCGGCCCGTACCAGCAGGAGGTGGCCGCGCTCGACGACCAGGCCTTCGCGAGCCTGGTCACCGAGATCTTCGCCGCGCGGCGTGCCGACCTGGCCCGGCTGACCGGTGACGATCTGCGCCGACCATCGTGGACGCCCGTCGGCCAGAAAACCTACGGCCAGTTCCTCGAGATCCGGATCTTTGACTTCTGGGTGCACGAGCGCGACATCACCACGCCGCTGCGCTGGCCGACCGACGACGGCGGGCCGCGCGCCGAGATCGCGCTCGGCCAGGTCGAGAGCTCGATCGGCTACATCGTCGGCAAGAAGGTCGCCCTCCCCGACGGGACCAGCATCGTCTTCCACCTCACCGGCCCGATAGCCAAGGACATCGCCGTGATCGTCGACGGCCGCGCCCGCCAGGTCGACCGCGTCGCCAGCCCGACCGTCGAGCTCACGACCGACTCGACGACCTTCATCCAGCTAGCCGCCGGCCGCATCGACCCCCAAATCCAGCTCGACACCGGCAAGGTCCTGCTCTCCGGCGACCGCGACCTAGCGAGTCACGCCGCGCACAACCTGCGGTTCACCATCTGACCGGGTCGGGCGGTCGACCTGGTGTGAAGCGGCCATTTCTCCGCCCTGACCGCTTCAAGGCAAGGTCGGCCGGCCGACCCGGCGCGGATAGTCCGCCTACTCCCATTCGATCGTGGCGGGCGGCTTGCTGGTGATGTCGAGTACGACGCGGTTGATCTGCGGTACCTCGTTGGTCAGCCGGGTGGAGATCGTAGCGAGCACGGTGTCTGGCAGCCTGGCCCAGTCCGCCGTCATGGCGTCCTCGCTTGTCACCGGCCTGAGCACGACGGGGTACCCGTAGCTTCGGTCGTCGCCCTGGACGCCCACCGAGCGCACGTCGGCCAGCAGCACCACCGGGCACTGCCAGATCCGCCGGTCGAGCCCGGCCGCCGACAGTTCGGCCCGCACGATCGCGTCGGCGGCGGCGACGATCGCCAGCCGCTCCGCGGTGACCTCGCCGACGATCCTGATGGCTAGGCCCGGACCGGGGAAGGGCTGCCGCCAGACGATCTCGTCCGGCAGCCCTAGCTGCCTGCCCACCTCGCGCACCTCGTCTTTGAACAGCTCGCGCAGCGGCTCGACCAGCTCGAACGTGAGGTCCGCGGGCAGGCCGCCGACATTGTGGTGCGACTTGATGGTGGCCGTGCCGGTCCCGCCGCCCGATTCCACCACGTCCGGGTAGAGCGTGCCCTGGACCAGGAACGGGGCCGCGGTGCGCTGGCCCGCTATCTCGCGCGCTGCCCGCTCGAACGCACGGATGAACTCGCGGCCGATGATCTTGCGCTTCCGCTCAGGGTCGGCGACACCGGCCAGCGCCGCGAGGAAGGCCCCGGCGGCGTCGACGACCGTGAGGTCCACGCCGGTCGCGGCGACGAAGTCCTTCTCCACCTGCTCGGCCTCTCCGGATCGCAGCAGCCCGTGGTCGACGAAGACGCACGTCAGCCGGGAGCCGATGGCTCGCTGCACGAGAGCGGCCGCCACCGCGGAGTCGACGCCGCCCGACAAGCCGCAGATGGCCGAGCAGTCGCCGACCTGCCCGGCGATCCGCTCGGTCTGCTCCTCGATCACGTTGCCCATGGTCCAGGTCGGCGCGCACCCGGCCGCGGCGAGGAACGCGCGCAGCATCGCCATGCCGTGCTCGGTGTGCAGCACCTCGGGATGGAACTGCATGCCGTACAGCTGCCGGTCAGGGGCCTCGGCCGCGGCGACCGGCGTCCCGGCCGTCATGGCGGTGACTGCGAATCCCGGCGGCGCGAGCGCGCAGGTGTCGCCGTGCGACATCCAGACCCGCTGCTGCTCGGGCAGCCCGGCCAGGAGCACCCCGGCGGCCGCGGCCGTGCGCAGCTCGGTGGCCCCGTACTCCCCCGTTCCGGTATGCATGACCTGCCCGCCGAGATCGCGGACCATCAGCTGGAAGCCATAGCAGATGCCCAGGATCGGCACGCCGGTAGCCAGCAGACCAGGCGGCGCGGGCGGCGCGCCTGGCGCGTAGACGGAGGCGGGCCCACCGGACAGGATGATCGCCGACGGGTGCAGCGCCAGCATGTCGGCGGCCGGCCTGGTGGCGGACATGATCTCTGAGTAGACGTGGCACTCCCTGACCCGGCGCGCGATCAGCTGCGCATACTGGGCACCGAAGTCCACGACAAGCACCGGGCCCGATTCCAGGCTGGCCTGGCAGCCGTGCACCATTGCTGAAGTCTAGTGCCGGGCCCAGCCCGGCCGGGCGAACCCGTGGCGGGGTCAGGCAGGCGGACCGGGCGGCTCGGCCGGCGTGGCTGGGCTGACCAGCACCCGGGAGATCCGGCGGCCGTCCAGCTGGGTGACGGTCAGCCGCCGCCCGGCCACCTCCGCGTACTCGCCGCCCTCCGGCAGGTGGCCGAGAGCGGCGAGCAGGTAGCCGGCCACCGTCTCGTAGGGACCCTCAGGCAGTTCCAGGCCGGTCTGCTCGGCGAACTCGTCGAGGTTGAGCAGCCCGTCGACCTCGAGCTCGCCGCCGTGCAGCTGACGGGCGTGCCCGGCGTCGGTGTCGTACTCGTCCTGGATGTCGCCGATCAGCTCCTCGACCAGGTCTTCCAGCGTGATGATTCCGGCGGTGCCGCCGTACTCGTCGACGACGATGGCCAGGTGCGCACGGTCCCTGCGCATCTCCGAGAGCGCGGACAGCACCATCTTGCTGATCGGCAGGAACTTCACCGGCCGGCACACCTCGCCGACGTGGTGCAAGTCCAGGTCGGCCCGGCCGTCCAGCAGGTCTCGCGCGTGCACGAAGCCAATGACGTCGTCGTAGGAGTCCTGGTACACAGGGAACCGGGAGAACGGAGCACGCTCCGCGATCTCCGCCGCCTGCTTGAGCGGCATCGACGCCGGCAGGAACTCGACTTCCGTCCGCGGCACGAGGACCTCGCGGATCTGCCGCTTGCCCGCGTCGAACACCTCGGTGACGATGTGCCGCTCGTCGGGACTCAGCGCCTGGTGCCCGGCCACCAGGTCACGCAGTTCCTCGTCGGTCATCACGCCTCGACCCGCGGCCGGGTCGCCGCCGAGCAGGCTGACGACGAGGTTCGTGCATCGCGACAGCAGCCAGACCAGCGGCCTGGCCAGCATCGCCAGCCGGTCCACCACCGGACCGGCAATGAGCGACACGCGTTCGGCGCGCTGCAGCGCGATTCGCTTGGGCGCCAGCTCGCCGAACACCAGGGTGAAGAACGAGATGACCAGGGTCACCGCGATCAGGGCCAGCGGGTCGCCGACCGCGCGCGGCATGTACGTGCTCAGCTTGTTCCCGAGCCGGTCCGACAGCAGCGCAGCGCCGAACGCGCCGGACAGCAGCGTTGCCAGCGTGACGCCGATCTGGACTGAGGAGAGGAACCGGTTCGGGTCCTGGGCCAGCCTGGCCGTCCGTTCCCCCCGCCGGCCGCGGCGGCTCAGCGAGCGCACCTGACCCTCACGCAGCGAGACCAGGGCCATCTCGGCACCGGCGAAGAAGCCGCCGATCAGGATCACGGCAAGGACGAGGAGAATATCCCAGCCGACGCCATTCACGTCTGGATCCCCGACCCTCGTCAACTCGGCTCGCGCATCGCTGCGGCCCCCCGGTGCCGGCAGCGGACCGGAACCCGGTCGCGCGGTAGTTTGCAACAGTCTATGCAGTGTGCCCGCGCCGCCGGACCGTACTCACCGAGGCCAACCGAGCGCTCAGTGCAGCGGCGATCCGCTATAACGGGATTTGCTGCCCTCGGGCCGGCGGTGGGCCGGCGGTGGGCCGGCGGTGGGCCGGCGGTGGGCCGGCGTGCGGCGAGAAGGAGGGGTGCTGTGGCGGGAAGGAAGGTTGCCGTGGGGGAACTAGCCGACGGGGCGGCGGCGATCGCCGCCGAGCTGATCGAACTGCGCCGGTCGATTCACGCCGAGCCGGAGATCGGGCTTGACCTGCCCCGGACTCAGCGCAAGGTGCTCGACGCGCTCGGCGACCTGCCGGTCCACGTCAGCCTGGGCGACGGCCTGAGCTCGGTGACCGCCGTACTGCGCGGCGGGCGGCCAGGTCCCACCGTCTTGCTGCGCGCCGACATGGACGCGCTCCCGGTCACCGAGCGGTCCGGGGTCGAGTACGCCGCACGGCTACCCGGCGCGATGCACGCCTGCGGGCATGACCTGCACACCGCGATGCTGGCCGGTGCGGCGCGGTTGCTGGCAGCCCGCCAGGACGAGCTGGCCGGGAGTGTCATCTTCATGTTCCAGCCGGGCGAGGAAGGCTCGGGCGGCGCGCGGATCATGATCGAGCAGGGCGTGCTCGACGCGGCCGGGGCGCGGCCGGTCGCCGCCTACGCGCTGCATGTGGCGTCGGGCTTGCTCCCGCTCGGCCTGGTCGCCAGCCGAGGCGGCACGATGATGGCCGCAGCGGACACCCTGCACGTCACGGTGCACGGCCGGGGCGGCCACGGCTCGCAACCGCATCACGCTGCGGACCCGATACCGGCTGCCTGCGAGATCGTGCTGGCCCTGCAGGCGATGGTGACCAGGCAGTTCGATGTCTTCGACCCGATCGTGCTGACCGTGGGCTCGTTCCACGCCGGCACGGCGGATAACGTCATCCCGGACGAAGCCCAGC
>JBOHCP010000362.1:0-5730 GCA_050698875.1 Streptosporangiaceae bacterium
AGCGTGCTCGATGGCAGATCGCTGGCTGGCACCGCGCCGGCAGGCGCGGACGCCACGTGCTGGTCGGCTGACGGGAACACCACTGCGTCACCTCCGACGCTGAAAGGGGGTCGCGGTCTGCGGCTCACGGGTCTGCGGCTCGCGAGCGCTGAGGTTACGCACTGCGGGACCTCGGGCACTTGCGCCTAGAATCTGTGTTCGATTATACCGGCCGCCACCGATAAAGTCGCGCCATTATTCGCGACGCCCGCCTGAGGGACAGCCCAGGGACAGCCCCCTCGGGTCGGCTGATATTCGCGTCGGCTGACATCCTGGACGCCGCGGCATTCGGGCGCCGCATGGCCGGGCGGCCACCTGGTGACTAGCTGCCGAAATATCGCTGCGGATTGGCGACAAGCATCGTGTCGATCTGATCGTCGGTGACGCCCCGCGTTCGCAACGCCGGCAGTACGTCGTCGAATACGTGCAGAAAGTGCCAGGACGGCGCGAATCTCTGCACGGTTCCGGGCGGGAACCAGTCGATGTAGCAGGCGGCGTCGTGCGACAGCACCATGCTTTCTGCGTAACCCCGCTCGCACAGCGCGGCGACCGTGCCGACCCGGTCCTCGAAGGGCGTGATGAGGTCGAGCCCGAACCTGTCCATGCCGAGCAGGCAGCCCGCGTCGGCCAGCTCGGTCAGGTAGTCCAGGTCGGTGGTGTCACCACTGTGACCGAGAACGACCTTGGTCAGGTCGGCGCCTTCGTCCCGGAGCACGCGGAGGACGTCGCGTCCCGTCCCCGAGTGCGGGTGGGTATGCACCGTGATGGGGGCTCCGGTTTCCGCGTGCGCGCGGCAGACGGCCCGCAATACGCGCTCCACGCCAGGAGTCAGCCCAGGCTCGTCGACTGCGCACTTGAGAAACGCCGCCTTGACCCCGCTGTCAGCAATGCCGGTCGTGATGTCACGGACGAACAGCGCCGTCATCGGGTCGACACCGCCCGCACCGGGCAGCCGGTATGTGAAGTAGAACGGCACGTCGTTGTAGGTGTACAAGCCGGTCGCGACGATGAGGTTGAGTTTGGTCCCGTCCGCGACCCGCTTGATCCGGTTGATGTCGCGACCCAGGCCCAGCACGGTCGGGTCGACGATGGTTCGGCAGCGGTCGGTTAGCGCGGTTAGCTTGACGATCGCGTCGTCGACCTGTGCATCCTCGTCCCAGCCCGCTGGGTAATCCGCCGGGTAGTTCTCGCGGACTTCCTCGTTGAGGATGAAAACGTGCTCGTGCATCAGCGTTACGCCGAGGGATCCGGCATCAACAGGACCCCGGACCGTCTCGACCTGTGCCATAAGTGCACCGTACCGTGGTGCCATACCGGCCGGTAGGTAGTCTTGTCCGGTCTTGGCAGGGACCGCCCCGGGTCCCTGGGCCGGGCCGCGGGAGGTTAGCCAGATGGATTTCGCATTCGATGCGCGTACCGAAGAGCTCCGCGGCCAATTGCAGGCCTTCATCGACGAGCAGATCCTGCCTGCGGAGCAGGTATTCGAGGAACAGGCGGCCGAGATGGCCAGCCAGGGTCGACCCTGGGAACGCCCGCCGGTGCTGGAGGAAGTCAAGGCGGCAGCGCGGAAGCTGGGTCTGTGGAACCTGTTCCTGGCCGGTCACCCTGAGGGCGCGGGTCTGTCTAACCTCCAGTACGCCCCGCTCGCGGAGTTGACTGGCCGCTCATTCCTCGCTCCTGAGGCGCTGAACTGCGCCGCCCCGGACACGGGCAACATGGAGGTGCTCGCCGAGTTCGGCACCGAGGAGCAGAAGGACCGGTGGCTGCGGCCGCTGCTGGACGGTGAGATCCGGTCCGCATTCTGCATGACCGAGCCGGACGTCGCGTCGTCTGACGCGACCAACATCGCCACGAGCGTCGTCAGGGACGGCGACGTGTACGTGATCAACGGCCGCAAGTGGTGGTCTTCCGGTGCCATGGACCCGCGCTGCAAGATCCTCATCGTGATGGGCAAGACCAACCCCGACGCCGACCGGCATCGCCAGCAATCGCAGATCCTGGTGCCAGCCGACACGCCGGGCGTCACCATGAAGCGCGGCATGCACGTGTTCGGTTACACCGACGGCACTCACGGTGGCCATGCCGAGGTGATCTTCAGCGACGTCCGGGTGCCGGTCAGGAACGTGATCGCCGGCGAGGGTGAGGGTTTCGCGATCGCACAAGCCAGGCTCGGCCCCGGCCGGATCCACCACTGCATGCGCCAGATCGGCGCGGCCGAGCGGGCCGTCGAGCTGATGTGCCGCCGGGTGACGTCGCGGGTCGCCTGGGGCAAGCCGCTCGCCGAGCAGGGCGTCATCCAGGACTGGATCGCCGAGGCGCGGGTGCGGATCGAGGCGGCGCGTCTGCTTGTGCTCAAGACCGCCTGGCTGATGGACACGGCCGGTAACAAGGGCGCCCACACGGAGATTCAGGCGATCAAGATTCTGGTGCCGCAGATGACCGAGTGGATCCTCGACAAGGCCATTCAGGCACACGGCGCCGGGGGAGTGAGCCAGGACTTTCCGCTGGCCGTGCTGTGGGCGCACGCCCGTACGCTGCGGCTGGCCGACGGCCCGGACGAGGTGCACAAGCGCTCGCTCGCCTACCGCGAACTCAAGAAGTACCGCTAACGCCGGCGCACCGGCCCGGTCGATCGACAGCGACTCAACAATCAGCTCGAGGAGGAGTCAGGATGACAGAGGCGTCACAGCGGGTAGCGGTCGTCACCGGAGCCGCGCGGGGCATCGGCGCGGGCACGGCCAGACGGCTTGCTGCCGACGGGCACGCCGTGGCGGTGCTTGACCTCAAGGAAGGGGACTGCGCCGCGACCGTCGACGCCATCACCGCGGCGGGCGGCACGGCCCTGGCCGTGGGAGCCGACGTCAGCGCCCCCGACCAGGTGCAGGCCGCCATCGACAAGGTCGCCGAAACGCTCGGCCCGGTCGCCGTGCTGGTCAACAACGCCGGGGTCATCAGGGACAACATGCTGTTCAAGATGACGGTCGACGACTGGGACACGGTACTCGGCGTCCACCTGCGCGGCGCGTTCCTCATGAGCAAGGCGTGCCAGAAGTACATGGTCGACCAGCGCTTCGGCCGCATCGTTAACCTGTCCTCAAGCTCTGCGCTCGGCAACCGCGGCCAGGTGAACTACTCCGCCGCCAAGGCCGGCATGCAGGGTTTCACCAAGACGCTGGCCATCGAGCTCGGCCAGTTCGGCATCACGGCCAACGCCGTGGCGCCCGGCTTCATCGTGACGGACATGACCGCATCCACCGCTGCCCGGATCGGCATCGGCTTCGAGGACTTCCAGAAGGGTGCGGCGCAGAGCATCCCGGTCCGCCGGGTCGGCCAGCCGGAAGACGTCGCGCACGTGATCTCGTTCCTGGTCAGCGACGGTGCGGGGTTCGTCTCCGGCCAGGTGATCTACGTGGCGGGCGGGCCTCTGTGTTGACGAAAAGCACGGTGCTGATGGAAACCGCTGTGCTGACGCGAGCCGGGCGCGCCGTCCCCGGCTGCCTCACCGGAGGTGGTGACCGGTGACCGGGCAGGGGAACGGGGTCGTTCCCGACGCAGCGGCGCTACGTGCGCAGGTCAGCGAGTTTCTCGCGGCACACGATCCCCGGACGACCGAGCCGCTGGAGTTCCTGCAGGCCCGATTCGACGCGGGCCTCGCCTTCGTGCATTACCCGACGGGACTCGGCGGACAGCAGCTACCCCGTTCCCTCCAAAGCGCCGTCGATCGGGCGTTCGCCGAGGCAGGAGGCCCGAGCAATCACCCGGAGCGGAACGGAATCGGTCTCGGGATGGCCGCGCCGACCGTCCTTGCGCATGGCACGGCCGAGCAGCGACAGCGCTGGCTGCGGCCGTTGTGGACCGGCGAGGAGATCTGGTGCCAGCTTTTCAGCGAGCCCGGCGCCGGCTCTGACCTGGCCGGGCTCGCGACCAGGGCGGTCCGCGACGGCGACGTCTGGACCGTGAACGGGCAGAAGGTGTGGACCTCCTCGGCACACATGGCGCGGCGAGCGCTGCTGGTCGCGCGGACGGACCCGGATGCGCCCAAGCACGAGGGGCTCACCTATTTCTCCCTCGACATGGGACAGCCGGGCGTCGAGGTCAGGCCGCTGCGGCAGATCACCGGCGACGCCGAGTTCAACGAGGTCTTCCTCACCGACGCCCAGATACCCGACACCGACCGGATCGGCGGAGTCGGCCGGGGCTGGACGGTGTCGATGGCCACGCTGATGAACGAACGGGTGTCCATCGGCGGCGGCGCGATGCCACGGGAAGGCGGCATGATCGCGGCAGCCGCCCGCACCTGGCGCGAGCACCCCGAGCTGCGGACGCCGGGCCTGCACGACCGGCTGCTGCGGCTGTGGGCGGACGCTGAGGTAGCCAGGCTGGCTGGAGTGAGGCTGCGACAGCAGCTGGCCGCGGGTCAGCCGGGGCCGGAGGGCTCGGCGGCGAAGCTGGTGTTCGCCCGGCTGAATCAGGAGATCTCCGAGTTCGAGGTCGAACTGGCCGGCGCGGACGGGCTGCGCTACGACGACTGGACCATGCGCCGGCCGCAGGGGGCCGACTTCTTCGGCCGTAATCCGGTCTTCCGGTTCCTGCGGGCGAAGGGGAACTCGATCGAGGGCGGCACGTCGGAGATCCTGCGGAACGTGATAGCCGAGCGGGTACTCGGCCTGCCCAAGGAGGCCAGAGCGGACTCCGGACCGTGGAAGGACCTGCCCAGGTGAGCGAGGCGAGTGTGCGGCCGCGGCCGCTGGACCTGCTGTACGGCGAGACAGAGACCGAGTTGCGGGCCGCGGTCCGCGGTGTGCTGGCCGACAAGGCCGCCTGGCCGGACGTGCTGGCCAGAACCGAAACGTCGCAGACGTACGACACCGCACTGTGGCGCACGCTGGCGGCGGACATCGGCGTCGCGGGGCTGCTCATACCGGAGGCTCTCGGTGGTGCCGGGGCCAGTTACCGGGAGGCCGCGGTGGTAGCCGAGGAGCTCGGCCGGGCCGTCGCGCCGGTGCCGTTCCTGGGCAGCGCGGTCGTGGCGACCACGGCGCTGTTGTCGGTCGCGGATGCTGAGCTGCTGCGGCAACTGGCGAGTGGCGCGGTGACGGCGGCGCTTGCCGTTCCGTTCGCGGCTGCTCCGTTCGCGGCTGCTCCGTTCGCGGCTGCTCCGTTCGCGGCTGCTCCGTTCGCGGCCGGACAGCGCCGGCGACCGGAGCCGCGGGTCCGGCTTGACGCCCCGCAGCCGGGTGACCAGCCGGGCAGCTACCGGCTGACGGGGGCCGTGCGCGGCGTGGCCGATGCGCTGCCCGCCAATGTGTTGCTGGTGCCGGCTGACGGCGTGCCCTACGGCCTCTACGTGGTCCAGGTCGGCGCGGGGGTTGGCAAAGAGCCGGTCGTTTCGCTCGACCAGACTCGACAGCTCTGCGACGTCACCCTGGACCGGGTGATCGCCCGGCAAGTCGCATCGGGCGCGGCTGCCGAGCGGGCGGTGGCTGCGGCGCTGCTCGCGGGCGCCGGCGTGCTGGCGTCAGAACAGCTCGGCGTCGCCGAGCGGTGCCTCGAGATGACGCTCGCCTACGTCAAGGAGCGCAAGCAGTTTGCGCGTCCGGTCGGCGGGTTCCAGGCCATCAAGCACCGGTTGGCGGACCTGTGGGTCATGGTCACCCAGGCGCGGGCCGTGGCAAGGGCCGCGCTTGGGTG